>CAZUKR010000010.1:0-43554 GCA_964620885.1 uncultured Eubacterium sp. | reverse complement strand
GGTACAGAAGAGCTGGCCCATATGGAAATGATTTCTACTATTGTCTATCAATTGACGAAAGACCTGACGCCGGAAGAAATCAAGGCTTCTGGTTTTGATAAATATTATGTGGATCATACACTTGCACTCTGGCCTCAGGCAGCTGGCGGAATCCCTTTCAATGCCTGTGAATTCCAATCTAAAGGTGATCCTATTACAGATTTATTTGAAGATCTTGCCGCAGAACAGAAAGCCCGCACAACCTACGATAATATTCTGCGTCTTGTGAAAGACCCAGAGGTTTGTGATCCTATCCGTTTCCTGCGCGAACGTGAAATTGTTCACTTTCAACGTTTCGGTGAGGGCCTGCGGCTGGTTCAAGAAAAACTTGATTCTAAGAACTTCTATGCTGCAAATCCAGCATTCGACTGTAGATAACCCAAAAAGGGGATGTCGGGAAATTCAATTTTCTTTTTATGTATATACTAGATATGGGAATCACATAAAATGTGATTCCCATATCTAGTATCGTGAGGCGTCATTGGCTTTATTTCCCGACAACCCCATCGTAAGAAGTCATTGGCTTTATTTCCCGACACCCCTTTTTATTCTTCTATTTCTTATCACTTTATTAATATCTCTGCTCGAAATGTAGGCATAACAGCCTTTTTCTTTTTGTTAAAAACCAAAATACTATTACTTCCATTCTGGTATGGTATTACGTTATTTGCCAGTTGGATACAATTCTTTTCCTCCTGTTCCAATTTGTCTTGAGCAAATTTTACTCCTACCGTAAACTTCTCTCTATTCTTCCAAAGAGATTCCGGGAATTGAATGGGAACCTGAACTTTTGCCGTCTCTCCATTAGAAATATTATAAATATCATCACATTCTATTTCTTGAATATATTCTCTATCGCCTGAATTCACGGTCATATACATTTTATATTTTGATGGAAGAGGTGCATAACCTGTATTTTTTAAGGTAATTGTAAATTTACCCCTGTTCCTGCGAATCTGTCTTTCTGACAATTCTTTCTGTACCTCTATTTCTGCAATATAGAAGCGATAACCCAGATGACTTCCTATATACTCTTTGGCATTTGTCCCTCTCACTTCCATTGTCATCCATTTATTTATAATTTCTTCATTATATCTCAGATTCAAATAGCTTAGATGCAGCATTCCAAATTCCTTATGGGCATTCTCAGGTTCATTTCTTTCACCTAAGACAGGCATTTCTCCTCCATTTATTTGTTTGTTTAAGCTTTCCTGCATCCATTCCAGCTCTAAGAAGCGGTCCATACCAGAATCATCATAGGTTCCCATATCGCTCTCTGTGGACAGCAATGCATCGTTATGAATCCCTAAGCGCCCTTTCAAAACCTCCTCTTCTATCGCTTCACGTATAAATCTGGGACGGCGGACTGCCACTTTTATGGTATCGTCTAGATATCTTTCCCAGCTCTTTAATATAAAAATACGATTTTTCTTCTGAGCTGCTTTGTCTCCTTCCAGGTATCTGCTGCTGTGCCATTCCCCATATTCCCCCAGCATTCCCGCCTGTATTACCAGAATGTTATCTGCATATTTATTCAGCACCTCCGATATCTGACTCATATGCGTTTCCATAAACACAAGACTTTCAGGTTCTCTGACATCTTCATGAAATCCATATGCCGCTCTGAATATTACAGAAACATGGTGCTCTTTTGCAAACTTTAGGGCATTTTCCAGTTCCATCAATTTTTCCTGTGAAAGTTCCGATTCTGCAAATGATTCTATATCATATGCTAATAAAGCCAACCTTACATCATCCGTAAGGCTGGCTATCTTTTGATATTTTTTGGTATCAATTTGTACATAATATCCTCTATCAGGATTATTCACGGGCTGTATACCTTCGTTATATTTCAAATATATTTTTTGTGAAAATATCATGTAAAATGAAATCAAGGCAAATCCCCCTATCAGCAATAATATTATTCCCATAAAACCCAATGTTCTATTTTTTTTCCTATTCAAAATAGTCTCCTGTGAATTCTACAATAACCGCATTTTCCACACCTTCAATTTCAGATAACGCAGTAACAAAAGCAGTATTCTCTCCATTTAAGCGTACCTCATAGGTTAACTCTGTATACCCTTTTGTTGTAGTTTTGTTTTTCAGCACCTTTCTTACCGGCTCTATCTCACGCCTTACTGCTTCTCCTGCTTCATTTGCATATTTTACAATCAGCAGATATAATCTTTTTCTGTTTCTAATTTTTATCAGTAATATGTAAACCACGGCAATGAAAATTGTTCCCAACAGTGAAATAATATATAAACCAGCTCCACAGGTAACTCCCACTGCTACTGTCCAGAACAGGAATCCTACATCCAAAGGATCTTTTACCGCTGTTCTATATCGTACAATAGAAAGCGCACCAACCATACCTAAGGACAGAACTACATTAGAACTGATTACAATAACGATAAAACAGGTAACCATACTTGTAAGTACCAGCAGGATATTAAAATTATTATTATATATTACGCCTTTATAAAATAAACGATACACCGCATAAACAATCATACCGCAGATAAAAGCCGCAAGCATGGCCATAACAAACCCCTGTATTGTTAAATTGCCTGTTTCCTGTATAAAACTTTTTTTGAATATATCTGAAAATGTTGTCATCGATATAAAATCCTCCTTTTTTCGTTTCTGCACATAACATACTTAGAAATTGCACATTTTTCTGTCATAGCAGTCTTTAGTGACTGTTGTACGAATGTTGGTATAAAATCATCAAATTTAACTTCCAATACTATTACTCCCGGCTCCAAAACATTCCTTGTGGAGTATTCCTCTGAAAACATATCAAAGTTATTAACAGATGATGAAATTTCTTTGTCAAAGGTTATTCTCACATTTCCCTGTGGTAATATGTAGGCCTCCCGAAGATATTCTACCGTTACTACGGGCTTCATCAGCAACGTATGGTGATAAGCAAATAGCTCTTTACACACTGTCTCATTTCTTTTTGCAAGAAAATCATATTTTCCTGCCAGTATTGCATCATATTCCTCTCTCGTGAATGCTGCACTGGTTTTGGAAATATACTGGTCATACTTTCTTTTACATTCCAGTTTAATCAGACTGTCACTATGATTATAACTGCGCATTCGGAATTTTTTTCTAAAGCGAATTCCGTTCTGCTTTTCTTCCAATGCCGAATTATATATATCATCAAAATAAAGACTGCTGATTATATACCCTTCTGGATTCTTCATATTCGGATCCGGCTCTATTACTACTTTTAGACGGTTTCGCAATGTTTGATAAACACTCTCATTGATATAATATTTCAATTCATGTCTTAGCTTGTGACCTTCATACCACATACGTACCTCCTATTTTATAGTAAACTCCAGCAGACCATTCACATTATATCCCTTTACTTCTGTTAACATGGTTTCAAAACGCTCCATACTCAACTGCTCATTTCCTTCACTATCTACAGCGGTAACTTTAAGATAGTATATGCCGGGCTTCATTCCTTTTTCTTTACTCCATGTGGTTTGAGCAATGTTTTTTTCTTCAAAGACCAACTTACTCATATTATAATCCTCAAAGACCTGAAGATTGTAAGTAACAGGACGTCCCTGATAAGAATAGGAGGCTTCCCAAGCAAACTTAACAGAGCCGTCTTCCTGAAGCTCTGGATTGGAAACATACATAGGAGATGAATATTGTATGGATGTTTCAAAGGCTTCATAATTACTCAAAATTCCTTCATAGAGACTATCTAAGTAAACTGGAAGCTCATTTGGCGGCATATCCAGCAATTCCATATCAGGCATTATGGTCGTCGTCTTTTCTAAAACCGGCTTATATGAATTAATTAAAGTTGTTACTCTTTCTTCTGTTATAGAAGACTTGAGCAATTCATTCATCTTATTTTTAATTTTTTCTACACTACCATCCATTCTCAAATATCTGCGGTGCAGTACGGACTGGTTTAGCTTCTGTACACCTCGTAAAGATTCTGGAAGCTTCATAAGACTGCTTTCATATTCTCCAAATCGAAGGGTTCCGTCAAAATCCCATGGAACAAAATACCATGTTTCGGAATTTTCGGGATTATAAATGATAAAATTATGATTAATAATATCATTATTTCCCATAAGTAAATTAAAAGCCAGCCATGTTAAATAGTTATCTTCATTAAAATACTTATAGAATACCTCTTCAAAATTGGTTGTTTCATCATTCACTGCACGTAACATTTCCAGAAGTTTTTCGTGGTTATTTCCTTCACGAATGGTTAAAACCGTTTCAAATGCCTCTTCATTATATCCTGGATCGTCTACATCTTTTAAAACATCACTTAAAGCAAAGCTAAAATCTCTTGCCTTATAGATGGATCCGTTACTGCCCAGTCCACGGCTTTCCAAATACGTTTTATTGGGCTGTTCAATTTCGGTAAACAGTCCATAATACTTAAATTCCTGCTGGTCTGCCGGCAATGATGTATCACGAATCCATACCCGCATAAAATAAGTCCGGAAGCTTAAAATATTATCTACCCCAACCAGTAATTCTGTTTCTAACTTTGTGGCAATCTTTGTAATATCTTCTGAATGCTTATTGATATTCATATTTTTTTGTCCATAAAAAGGTTCTGCATCCTCCGTCAGTTTTACTTTATAACTTTTATAAGTATCTCCTCTGGAAGAGTTTCCACGAACACGGATGGTTGCATTTTTTTGGTCAAGGCTTAACAACGGATCTAAGGTGTCTCCTTCTTTGACTATCTGCACATTACAGTTCAAAATCGGATTATAATCATGTCCTCTGGAAGTATGTAAGCCAAATGAGGAAAAATCAATCATATTGCCATTGCTCTCTTTTGTTGGAAATACACTTACATATACATCGTATATATTATTATCCTGTTCATAAATGCTTTTATCCTCATATAAGTCTGCCCCATTCATATCACTTGTCTCAAGACTCCAATCCTCAAGGGCTCCTGCCCTAGATGGCTCCGCTTTCTCAATAGGAATCCTTGTATTTACATACAATACTGAAAAAATGATTACTGCGGCAGCTACAACCAGAATAAGAATCAGTGTACTTCTCTTTTCAAATTTATTCACAATTTATCCCTCCCCTTTTTATCTTTATTTGCACATTAGAAACATGTTTAATTTTGTCAGCCGGTACCGCAAGAATAAAAAAGAAACAATCCACCCTAATATTCCTCCCACTAACAATGGAACGGGATAAAATGGCTTTCCTATTCCAGACACAATTACTGCTAAAATCCCTGTGACTGACAGAAAAACACATGGACCGATACATGCACCTGTATGATCTTCAAAATAGTAAAGAAAGATAATGGTAAAGTACATACAAAATACACAGTAAAGCCCCATACTCAATACCATAAACATATTTAGCACACCAGCATTTATATTCAGATATGGGAAAAATACATTTGCAAGACATATAAGCACCACTGTTATAATTAACTGTACCTCATAGACAAAGAACAACTGGTAACGAATGATATTACACATATTATCCCGTTCTTTTTCAATTAGTTCATAAGAACCATTATTTATTGCAGATAAGTAAGATACATACTTGTCAAAAAATTCTGTTTCTGCCTTTACTACAAAGATGACCAGAGCCGGCATATTTACTACAATGGCAAGAAACATGGCAAGATCATAATTGGGTGCGGTTCGAAAAATACTTACCTGCTCTCCCATATTCGAAAACCACCAATAAATAATGGTAGCTATATAAAATCCCAGCATATAGCAGAATCCACTTATGGTTAATTTGGGGAATTTTTTGAAATATTTCAAAAAACCAAAACAATTATTTTCATTCCATCCAAATGCTTTTACACACCAAAAGCATAATAACAGATCAATAACAAAGAAACCGCATACGACAGACAGATAAGCTGCAAAAATAATATGCATATCCCACACACGGTAAGACAGCAGAAAAATAGGTATTGCTATCACCAGTCCAAGAAAAAAGCTGAAAGTTACTTCCTTATACTGCTTTAAAGCAGATACATAAATCATTAAATTATAGGTATTAGTTGCCAAAATTCCTAATAAATAGTATATCAAAAGAAAACCTAGCGGAATACCATCTTGTACATACATCCCAATACACAGCCCTAACATTAAAATTCCTGATATGACACTTCCACATGTCAATACACCTAATATAGAGGCGCTGATTTCTTTTTCTTCCTTCCGATAGATACAATCTGAAATATATCTGGAAACGACCGTGTTAAAGAACGATGTCACCAGTATTGCAATTAAAAATATGTACGTAAAAGAAGAAATAAAAAAACGATTTTCTATCTCTGAAATATCAGAGCGATCCATTACTGCCTTCAGCACTAGAATTAATATTGCAAACAAAACAGACGGGCCAATGGTTGTCATAGTTGCATATATCGTTCCCCATATATTTGAAGTTAATGTTTTTCTTCCGTATATTTTTCTTAATTCAAACCCTATTCCAGCCATCGTTACCTCGATTCCCGCACGTTTGTATCTGCTATCCTGTCATACATTTCACGATACGTCTTTAAAAAAGAGTCTTTCTGATAATAAGCCTGTACTCTTTCTTTTCCAGCCCTGCCCATCTTTTCACGCTCCTTAGGATAATTAATGCAGTACAAAATTGCCTTTGCCATTTCTTCACTATTCATGACAGGCACAATAATTCCAGCTGAACCAAAACCGTCTTCTCCCTGCCCTTCCAGCAGTGCTCTGCAATCTCCCACATTGGTAGATACGAAAGGAAGCCCAGCTGCCATACCTTCCAGAATTGCCAATGGCTGTCCTTCACTTATACTAGACAATAGCAGTAATTCTATTTCCGGAAAGTATTCCTTAATATTTACCTGACCCAGGAATTCGGCATCTTTGATTTCCAACCCTTCTATTAACTCTTTGCATTCTTCAAAATATTCTGGATTTTCCGAGCAATTTCCCATAATATTGAGTTTCGCTTCCGGTACCTCTTCCTTTACAATATCGAATGCCAGCAGCATTGTTTTTACGTCTTTTATTGGTACCACTCTTAGGACTGTTCCTATATTAAACTGATTCGAATTCAATTTATGCTTTAATGGAAGATTTTCAAAACCTTCTACTGCTACACCATTTGGAATAATTACTATTTTTTCTTCCGGACATCCCAGTTCCACCTGCAATGTTTTATTTACTTCAAAAAGGCTGGTTACTATATTGGCCTGGGAATAAGCAATGTAAGAAAGCTTTTTAAAGAATTCTATCCATATTTCCTTGAATTCTCCTGCCACCCATTGAGAACGGATGATGTCTTCTTCCCTCTCCCGGGTATATATTCCATGCTCTGATAATATGAATGGACTATTTTTCACATAAGATGCGCAGCTTCCCATAATTCCTGCATACCCCGTCGAAACAGAATGGTAAATATCTGCCTCTGGAATATCTCCGGATAAGATATGCATTAAAGGAAAGTACATTCCCCGAAAATTCCAGAGAAAATGATGGAATACTTTTCTTGACTCCTGCCTTTGATATTCTTCGAGACAAATTTCAAAGAAGGATTCACTCATCAATATATCACATAGACTAGTTCGATATTTTTTTATTATTTCCAAGGTTGCATGCCAGTCTATTTCCTGAACTGAACCAATGATAAGGCTTTTTAATATCTTTTTCTCTTCTTCTGATAAAACAATCTTTTTATATTTTTCCCCAAACTCCTCTTCTCCTAAATATAAGGTACGGATTTCTTTTACATTTTCCGGAATTGTATATGCCGCCTCTGACATTTCTTTTCTATTGGTCGCAATAGACCAAATCACAAACTCAATATCGCTAAACTGTGTACATATCATTTGAATCCAGCTTGAGACACCGCCAGGCACATATGGATAACACCCCTCACAGATCAGACATATACGCATAAAACTACCTCTCTTCCAATTCTATTACGGCGTTATTCTCATTTACCTGTAACAGATAATAGCCGTTACCTGCTTCTTCAAAGGTGAGACCAGTGGCATCTACAATTTTACTATCTGTTTTATAAAAAAAGGTTTGGCCTTTTCTTATGCCGCTGCAATTGAGATACATCTTGTTTTTTTCTTTTTTCCACTGATAATTCAATCCCATATAACTTTTAACTATATCTTTTGTATCAGAAAGAGTTCTTCCTTCCAAATAAGAAGTATCTCTCAGAATTTTTGATTCAAAAAGACCAATTTGTTTTTTATCCAAATCCCAGGATGGTGTGGATTCATCTTCCGTAATCATCATATTTATATCAAAAACATGGGACACCATTCCATAAGCTCCCAGAATAGAAGAAAGTTCAAATAAATTACCATCTTCCATGTTGTTGCCATAGCTGGCTGCTGGAAAAACAAAATAATCTTCATCATATTTCATTCTTACTTCTGCATCCAGATGACCCCTTACTGACTTAATCTTAGTTTCCGGAATCTGCAGCATTTCATCATTTAGTTCTTCTGATATCAGTGCCAGTCCGGTTATGTCATACTCTTCAAACACGTCATTAAACTGATTTATAAAATTATTATTATAATATATTTTTTTCGGATTGGTACAGTTTACAGCAAAAATCAATTCTCCATCATATTGCAGGGCTGATTTTCCAATGGTAGTAAACAGGCTGTCATTAATCTCCGGAAAACTTTTTTCTTCCGATGCCTCTGTTAATATACTGGAACTGTACACCGTATCTGTCCTAAGTGACATGCCCTGAAACTGTGTCCAAATCACATCCCTTACAAAGGATTCTGTAGAACAACCGTACATTTTCATACAAACTTTGTCATTCACATAGGTAACCATTGGGAAGTTATCTAAAAACACTACTTTTGTCCCCATTACAGGATAGATGAAATCTTCCAGCACTGTTCCCATTGCACCAGTCAGCATACCACAGCATCCCATGTCTGCAAGAAATGTCCCGTTTATCAAACATGATTGTCCTTTTCCGTAATCATATGTATGCAGCACCGGCACTTCTTTTTCTGCATCCTGAATATATTTTTCTGCATCCTCCCGGACAGCAATCCATGTAGATGCATTATATCCGTCATACACCGTCTCATTAAACTGAAGGGGCAGCAGCTGATTTACAAATTCCAGCTTATTATAATTCTCTTTTACAGACTTTTCTGTAATTCCCAAAAACGGCCATAAGTAGGAATCCTCTGTCCCCTCAGATAATCCTCCTGCAAAAATCACCTTTCCTCCCTCGGAAATAAATTTACCCAGTTGAATTAAGTCTGTATGTGTATTTATCGTATCGTCACAGAATATAATCAGACTTTCTCTATCCAGTTCTTCCGGCTCTAATTTCTCCCCATTGCTATATGGAATATGTAAATCTTTAAGAATCTGAATCGTATTCTTATAGATATCACGATAGATTTTCTTCTTTTCATTCCCAACCACGTAAACCTTCAGCTGGTTACTTTCTGAAAGCTTTGCATCTGCTGTGAATTCTTCCTGTGCAGCAGGCGCATGAGCCATCTTTACTGTTTTTGATCTTTCTTCATTGATATTATAAACCATGAAAATGGCACTAACTACCAATACAATTAAAATCACATATAATAATCTTTTGGTGGACAGCATTTTTTACTCCTTTTTCAGCCAGTATCTAAGTTTCTCCAGCCCATTTGAAGACAAACGAATAGTTGCATCTGTCTGAAGATCTTTTATACATTTCTTAAATTTTGCTTCTGCTCTCACTTCATAAAACATTTCCATCATTCTCATATAACATATTTCATTTCTGACATAGTCTCTACTCTTATTCCAAAAATCTTCTGCTTTTTCATACTTCTTCAAATCTGTAAGATATATAAGATATGCTGTATATTGTTCATCTGATATAACAACTTCCTGCATATCCTTTCCCTCAATCAAATCACAGTATCTCTTTTTGTACATTTCCTGTTCCTTTACCGACATTAAGTTACTATCGATAAAATCCTTTAATGTATCCAAAACCTTAATATATTGAGGGGCTGACTTTGGATTCTTTTCATATTTCTTGAAAATTTGTATCCACTGCTTTTGCTGGGTGCGGTAAACTTCCATCTTAGCCGCTGCTACATAATGAGCCGACTCTGAATCTCTATCATTTTCAGCCGCCATAAGTTCCTTGTAATTGCTGTATATATCTTTTTTTAATTGATTTAGAAGTAATGATCGCTTTTCAACATTTTCACTCACTGCCATGGCATCTTCAACAGGCACTACATCTAACTCGGTCTTCATATCGGGACGCTCCTGGGACTTTTCTATATGAAGTCTTTTCACCAGTGATTCCCTGTCATACTGCTCTATTCCAATCAGCTTTTGAATCCAGTGGGGCAGAAAATATATTAAAAATCCCAATCCTGGCAAAAATATAAAAAACAATACCACTCCCATGTTTTGCTTTTTATGTGCTCTGTGCACAGCGCAAAATACCACGCAGATAAGATGTATGATTAGAAACAGCCATATTACATTTTCCATATATTACGCTCCTATGTCGTCAAATTTTGAGCTGATTTCTAATTCAATTCCGCTCTCTGCAAATCTCTTCTTTACGTTCTCAATCTCTTCTATTGCTGTATTACCTAACAGAAGAAACAAATCACCCTGCTCATCCGATCCTAAATAATCTGTCAAACGAATCTTGGAAGCAACTATGTCATATACCTGCTGCAAGCTTCCAGTCTTTTTTATTTCCAGAATACAATGATCAGCAAGATTTTTCATTGATTTTTCCTTCGCCAGCATAATCATCTTATGGAATATTTCCCACTTTAATATTTCTGTTCCTTCTATGTAACGATCATCTTTTGTCATTACTTCATATTCAAATGCCCGCTCTACAGATTCTGTAAGCAAATGTAATAATGTACGCAAAAGATTCATCTGATAAAGTGTCTGATTGCCGTAGGATATTTCTCTGACTACAATTACAATCCGGCATTTATCTTTTACCATAATGGGAATCGTAAGTGCTGGTTCGCCTTTCCAGATATCCCCCCGATACATCTCACCCTTCTCCATTGCTTCCTGAAGTTCTGAAAGAGAGGAAATATCCCATGACTTTCCACCCAAAATGGATGCCTCGTTCATTGCATTGATTAATCTTAAATAACTACTTCCCTCACTTGCCATGTAAACTGCAACCGTATCCGTATCAATTAATTCTGATATCACCTGAATGATTTCCATAAAAATTCTGTCCGGCTGTAATACCATAAGTCGTTTTACCAAATCATACAGTTTCGGAATACTGGATTTTGAATCTAAGATGCGTTTTTCATATTCTCTTTTAATCACTATATTTTCCTGATTAATCTCTGCTAATTCTTTATGTTCTTCCCTCAGCATCTCCAAGGTTCTTTTGGTATCCCGCAGTTCCTCCTTCAGCATATCTGATGTATAACTGATGGATAGTCCAAAGAATACAAATTCTACAATCATAAGTACACTCTCTGCATAAGAATAAAAGTTAGTCATCTCTAAAATACTCAGATTTTTACAATATAAAAATCCTGCACTTGCCAGTAAAACAGCAAGTGCACTTTGTCGTATTCCAAAAAACAAAGAAATCAACATTACATAAATTAATAACCAGTCTACTTTTGAGACCAGATTATGTGAATCACTCATATAATAAATAAGAAAAAACACTATAAACACTATAATGTTTTCCAATAACCTGCGAACCCCATTTGAAACTTTTTTCTTATCTTTTGTTTTTATCTTTTGTTTTTCTTCTTTATATTCAATTTGTCCACTTTCCAGTAGTTTAAGCAGTTGTCTGAAGTCAGTCCATTCTAATTCTTTTTTAATACGTGAATTATCTATTTGTATTTTTTCTAAACCCTCGTTCCATGAAAATACCTGCTTCCCATTTTGCATCCGGTTTATTTCATTATACAACTCTTCTTTTGTAAGCTCAAAGCTTCCTGCCACATTATAAATTCGCTGTTTCCCAGATTCTATAATAACCCTTACTGCCTCAACAAAATCCTGAACATGTACTGGCTGCCAGACTTCGTTTTCTATACCTGCTTTTTCGCTTCTGCCTGCTTCCCTAAAACTGCGGCTCAGGAAATCTTCTGAATTACTTGTACACTTATTCGAATATAATTGGGTTGTCCTTATAATGACTGTATTTAGCCCATACCTTTGCTGATACAATTGAACCAGATATTCTCCTCTGTCATAAATCATACCTTTTTTTGTCAGAGGTCTTTTCTTACTTTCTTCTGTCACAGGCTCTGATGAACTCCCGTATACATCACAGGATGATAAATATATAAACTTCCCTTGTAAGATGCCAGCGGTACATTCCAACACCTGTGAAAGCAATCGGATATCTCTTTCTGCTTCACTATTATCACCGCTGTCCATTAAATAATTTCCTCCAAATACAATATGATCTGGAGAAATAGATTCTATAATGGTAGTCAGCATATCAGCTTTTCCAGATATTTTATAAAATCTATGCCGGAACACTGCTGAAAGTTTTCCTGAAAAATCTTTTTCGGACAAGAAATAAGTATCATTTCCCTCTTTATTCATTTTTTCGATAAAGGCTTCTGCCAGACTATCTCTATTTCCAATGTAAACTATCTTCACACATCTCCCCACCTTCCCCACTATACCTTTATTTTCTTAAATTGTGTCAATATGTTTATATATATTATTGTATTTTGATTACTATGTCAATTTTTACCATTTTTAATTTATTTTTTTAATTGAAGAAAACCTCCAAACAATGCACTCTTATTTTTGCACTGTTTGAAGGCTTCTGTCCTATGCTTCCGGCACCTCTTTATTTTCTCCCTGTTCATTTGGTTTTGGCATTTCCGGTCTTTCTCCGCCCTGAGGCATTTTTCCTCCAGGGCCTCCCATACTGTCTAATGTTCCTCCTGCACTGACTACCATGTCGTCAGAAGAAAAAGAAACCGACTCTGTTCCCCCTTCATAAATACCATTTTCATAATATCCATGGTATCCCTCACCAGTAATGGTTCCCCCAGCATATACCGTATAGTCCTGATTGGAAGTAATGGTTCCTACAGATAACAGCATATTACTGTATTCTTTTGGTACTTCAAATGCAAATACCGTATTACCGCCACTGTCCTGAATACCAATGGTATCTCCTTTCGATGCCCTGCCCAAAAGTACAGATACCTGACTGCTTTCTGTTTCAGATGGTGAACTGTTGGTTCCTCCCGTGGCAATCAGGGTTCCTCCGGTTATCTGAATTTCATTTGCATCACAATCAATTCCGCCTTCCGGCTCCTGCGCTCCAAAGGCCAATACCAGTCCACCGGTTATGGTCATACTTCCGTTTGAATCCAGAGCATCTCCTGTTGAAACCTCTGCATATAAAATTCCTCCATTTACAGTTATAGAAGTCCTTGCATTCAGTCCGTCATCACTTCCAATTATTTCTATGATGCCGTCGTTTACAACTAAATCATTTTTGCTTTCCAGTCCCTCTTCGCATTTGCTGATCGTTATATTTCCACCGTTTACCGTAAGATCTCCGTAAGCAGTAACTCCCTTCCCATCTGCCGCAATGGTAAGGCTGCCTCCGCTCACTGCAACAGGTCCCTCGCTCTGCAGCCCATCATCTGTCGAAACAATATTCAAGTTGCCGCCATCCAGGCAAATCCAGTTATTGGTATGAATTCCATCCTTTACAGATGTAATTTCATATGTTCCGCTTTCTACATACACCTCATCATCACTGCTAATGGCATGCTTGTAATTTCCATTTACGTTAAGCGTTCCCTCTCCTAAAAATATGAGTCTGTCATTGGAGAAAATTGTTCCTTTCAGCTCTGTATCTGTATAGCTTTCTCCATCTGTAAAGGTATTTTCTGTCCCCTTAACAGTCTCTATGTAACAGGAAGATGCTTCTTTGACATAGAGGGCTGGACCGTCTTTTTGGGTAATAGAAACTCCATTCAGTACTAGTTTTACATCCTCCTGTGTTTCTATTTGAATCATCCCATCCGATAGTTCACCTGAAATTACATAAGAACCTCCTTCGGTAATCAAAAGGGTGTTTTCTTCCGATACTTCTGCTCCATTTCCATCTACTGTAATGTTTTCCCCCAGAGTAATCTCTGCTTTTTCTTTCCAGTCTGTAATTGAATTCAATTTCTCTATTTCTATCTTATCTGCCTCTTCATAAGCAGCCAATTCCTCTTCTGTTAATTGATTTTCCATTCCAGGACCCTGCTGAAATTCTAACTCTGTTCTATTTGCTTTGCCACAGCCTGCTGTCAGCATAATACTAAGACTCAATATTCCAAACTTTTTAAACCATCTGCTTTTCATTATAATTCCTCCTCTTCCATATCTGTCCTTCCTAATATTACCGTAAGATTTCCATTTCTGCACCTTAATGCATCCAGAAAATCTTTTTCCTTTGATTCTTCCTGCAAATAAACCCGATACTGCAGCTCATACAGACTTCCCATATTTGTAGTTTTTACCCTTATTAACTTCTGCTCTCTGGCATAATGCTCAAATATATCGTTAAATATTGTTGTATAATCGAGATTTTCTGGAATGGTAACACGAAGGTCTTTCTCCTCTGTCTTTTTTTCACCATAATGTATCAGATTCAATATCAAAAGGACAGCACATACCGTTACTGTAACTGCCGCCGCAAAAAGCAGATGCCCCATACTGCAAGTAAGCCCTATTGTCATGGCAAAAAAGATAAATGCAATATCTCTGGAACTGCCCTGCAGTGAACGGAATCGTATCAAACCAAATGCTCCCATAATTGCTACGGATGTTCCCAGATTCCCATTTACCATAGTCATAACCACACATACCAGAATCGGCAGAATAATCAATGTTCTGGCAAAATTTTTAGATACCTTTCCCGTCTTCATATATATCATGGAGATTACCACTCCCATAATTCCCGCAACCACTGCATATAAAAATGCGATCCATACTGTTTCTAACATATCTTTCTTCCTCCGTTTTTTTGCAGACTTTTCCGATACACATTTCCATATTTTGAAAAGGATGTACTATAAATACCAAGCTCTGTTAATATTTGAACAAACCACATAGGCATGGCATTGGAAATTTTCACTTCCATCAGATAATACCCGTCCTCTAAAAGTTTTGTGGTCCTTGTATCATTTTCCAATGTCAGTTCAAAATCACGGCTCCGAATCTTCTGATCAAAAGTAATTCTGAACTCTGAATCCTCTTTCCCAAACAATGCAATCCTGTCATATGCCAGATATAATTTTGGTATCAATTGATAATGATTCCACACATAATCCACTTCCCTGAAAATCTGAGACTGCTGTAAGGGTTTCTTCCCCTGTTCCAGATATGCCTTGGCTTCTTCTGGTTTCATCACAATTCTCCGTTTATTTACAATGCCTTTATATTTCTTTTTTATTTCCAGAAAATATCTGCTCTCTGCATCAGGCTCTCCGTAACAGCGTACCCTGAATTTTTCTTTATACTTTGGTTTTTCCAATGATATGCGTATCAGCTCATCATCTTCCGTATCATAATAAAGATTACGAATGGTATGAAGTCCATACTGGTCTTCTTTCATATATGCTTCCAGCCGCTGCCTTACACCTCGGTACTCCTCTTCTGTTAGTAAATACTTTTTTTCATAACGGTTAAATACATTCTGTATCACACTTCTAGCTCCTTTCTTACATGTAAAAATATTGTAAAGCCGCTATGTGTTGGTTATGTGATGGTCTTCTAAAAACTATAAGAATTTTAACGTAAAAAAACAGGAAGTGCTGATTTCTCATAACTTCCTGTCCGATTATATAGTTTGATTATGCTATTCCGCAGATTTTATCCAGGGAATCCAATACTTCCCGTATTTCAGTTTCATGCTGACTGTAATTCTTTATGAGTTTTTCAATCTCGCCTTTCGCAGTCTGGATACTCGATATCTGATGTTCTATTCTGCTTCTAAGCTTCTGGCGCCTTACCAGCAATTCATGTTTTACCTCTACCATCTCTTTTTTATCCAGCAATGCCTGTGTCTGATGAATCCATACCTTTGCATCATATAGATGATAGGCATGAAGATCCCGAATAAGCCTGCTGGTAAAATATTCTAAATCTTCATTGGTACGCTGGTATTTCTCCCGCTCCTTTATGGCCTCCAAATACTGTTCCCAAATATAATTCATTTCATAGGCATTCTTTACATGGTATTTTTCACAGGCATAATCTACTGCATTGGTAATATTCACATATTTCAGCTTTACTTTATTAAGCAGTGTAATTGCCCGGTTTATATTTGCCTGTGACTTTTTCACCCCACGCTCATCATTCTGCATGCGCCAGAATACGCCGCCTCCTGCTCCTCCTGCAATCAATACTGCTGCAAACAGCATCGCCTGTACATCCAGGCGTATAATCTGGGAAAGTATTACCAGCACTACAAAAAACGCCACAAATACACCCGCAATTCCATACAATACACGTTTCAGAATTTTCTGCTCATTTTCCAGAGATTCCTGATAATAATGCCACTCACTCTTTTCTCCTTCCAGATACTGCATATCCCGCTTTATAACTGACTGATATGCCTCATTTGCCTTTAGCCGGCTGATTGCATCCGGTACCTCCTCTTCCATCTGCTCCATTTGGGCAAACTGGACATCTGAAATTGTTTTGACCTTTTTCCGATAAACATCTCTGGTGGCATTCAAATTATGAACATTCTGGGCCGTTTCTTGTATTTTCTTCAATTCTGTATCTGGCAGCTCCTCAATTACTTGGATATCTGTCAGATAATCCGTTACTATTTTGTATTCCCGCTTTGTTTCTTCTAAATCTTTCGCCGCTTCCATAATCTGCCCGCAATACTCAAGGGCAGCATGTTGTGTTTTCTTTTTATCATCTTCCTGTGTTTCAATTACTTCCAGCACATTTTCAACCTGTTCCGGTTTTTTCTTTCTTCTGAATAATCTCATTTTTTCACTCACTTCTCATGTATTCTTCTGCCAGTTGCTCCAGTTTTTGATAGACCTCCGCCTCATAAGTTCCCCATCCTTTCGTTTCCCTTATATGACGCAGCCTGTTGTCTTCTGCTATCACCGTCATTTCTTCCGGCCTTTGTCCTTCTACCCAGGCACGTGCCAGAAGATACTGCTGTCTGCTTTCTTCCATCCGTCCCATGGTATACGCCTTTTCATAGCACTCCTCTGCTCTTGCAAATAGAAACAACCCTGCATAAGCAGTCCCCATGTTATGCCAGATTTTACTTTCCAGCATTGACTCCATCTGTTCCTGCTTTAATAATTTCCGGTATTCCCAAATTGCACTTTTGTATTTTCCATTCCTGAGCATTTTGTCAGCTTTCAGCCTGCCCCGTTCTTCCGGACCCACGCGTTCTACCTGCATTACATTTTTTTCTATATGCTCCAGTTCTTTCTTTGTGTAATACCCGCTTTCCCAAAGAAGCTTCTTCAGACACCAAAAACTGTTTTTTCCCTGCTGAATTCCATTTCTCAATTCTTCACACAACTCTGTCAATGCCAATTCTTCCTCTATCCACAGCAGTAGTTTTTCATCGAAAAAAGTTCCTTCCAGTATCTCTATATTTTGATATAGATAATAGCACAACTCTTCAAAAGAATACAAATTCACTTTCAGGTCTTCCAGGAAAAAGGGAATATCTGCTGTTGTTCCCTGACATATCCATACTTTACTCATGGTATTCTCCTTATCCTACTTCATATTCCCATTCCTGATTGCTCCCGGGGCGAATCTCTCCAAGACCGATGTCCTTTATCCTTACCAGCAAACGCCCTTCCGGTTCTCCATTTATCTGAATCCCCAAACGGCATGCTTTATCTTCTGCCGGAATCAATCCCTCCAGTTCCAGGCTTTCTATCACAGCCTCTTTTCCATCGGGATTCTGAAGCCAGATATCCAATGCTGGTTCACCTTCCAGTAGAAGCTGGAATGCTTCCTCAATCTGATATATATTCTTACCTGCTTCTACCAGAGGGTACATATATTCCCGGTCTTTTCTGGATGCCTTCAGGAATATGTTGCGTCTGGTTTTATAATCACAGAAATAAATACTTTCTAACTTCTCGGGATGTGCATCCATCACACCTGCATAACATGCACCCTTCGTATAAAGATTTCTTCCCTGAAATGCTCTGCGCCCCCGGCAAAGCATCTGCAATGACTCTTTCATCCATTCTCCTTCAAATCCTTCTCCCGCCAAATATACTGCTGAGACCATTTTTTTACCCAATGTCTCCTGAATCATTTCCTGAAATGCCTTGTCCCGCTGGCTGCTTTCTTTTGGAAGTTCTCCCAAATACTTTTCTGTCACTGCTGAAATCTGCGGTATCGTCTTCTTGTCATGAGTCAGCATCCAGGAAGAAACATCTTCATTTTCACAAGAAAACAATACCACATCATACATCCACAACACTGCTTCCTGACTTACTGCATAAGCATAAAAACTTTCTCTGTTGTCCTGAATCAACATCTGTTCCCGTTTTAGTCCCATCCTCTGGGATAGGGCAAGAATTACTTCTGCAATATCTGCTGTAGCCTGCTCTACCGTAAATACACATCGGGTTACTGCATTGACTCCCTTTCCCGGCAGAACCATCCGCATTACTTTCCTTAAAAATACCTGTAGAAGTTCAATTGCTTCATATGTTTCCTCTGCTTCTACTTCTATGTTTTTTCCCTGCACTGCCTTTTCCAGCAGATGGTCAATGTAAGTCCCCTCCTGGTTCTCTGCCAGTTTCTCTGCTTCTTCTCCCAAATACCACTGACCAATTCCATTTTTTTTACAAATTGCCGTAGGTATTCGATATATCTGGCTCCCTGCAACCAAGCCCTTCGTCTCCGGCTCTTTCATTCCATTTCTATAATAGCTTGCCATGGTAAATCTGCTTCCCAGCTCAATTCCAATATACCATTCCTCTTCTCCCGGTCTCATCTGTACTCACCAACCTTTATATTACCGTAAAGTTCTTTCCTGTCATTTGATTTGTTCTGTAATACTGCTCCATAAGTTTCTCAATGGTTGATTCATCTCCCATTTTCCAGCTTATTATCATATCGTTAATGAGATTGTATCTGCTATCATCTGTACAGAAAGACACCTCGCTGCTCTGGACATGTCCGCTCTGGGTTACTGTAACTTCCCCCTCGCTTTCTTCCTTGATATAATATGGCACTTCTTCACCAAAAAACAGCACGAAATGCTTTACAAATATACCACTGTACATTTTGGTCATATAGCTTTCCACATAAGCTCCTCCCTCACGCTTTCCGTAGCTGATTATCACTTTGCTATCATGCTCAGTACGGTATTCCAGAAAAGTCTTATCATAATATAGATATTTCTCTGCAAACTCCTGTGGAAGGTTTTTATAAAATGGAAAATATTTTCCCTGGCTGACAGCCAATGCCAAAATCTCCTCTACCTGCTGTTTTTGCTGTTCGGACAGTTCCCCTGCCTGGGAACACCATTTTAAAAAACCCAGATGGCAGGCTTCATTTAATTCCTCCCCATCTTCCAAAAGAGAAGATATTTTCTGAAATGCATAATCTGCAACCTGTGTATCACGGGTCAGATACCGGTGAGTCATATAGGAAAGATATGCTGTAACAACAAGATTTCTTCCAATCCCTTTATCATAACTTTCAAAAATTTCTTCTATATATCTTGCAAAACTTCCGGTATACAAAAACTGCGTCAGGCAGCGCTCTTCTAATTCATGGCACTCTACCTCAAATTCCTTTGCTGTCCGCCACAGCTCTGTCATCTCTTTGAGATTACCATAAAAATACTGGCACATGTATTTCAGAACCGCATCATTATACTTTCCACGTAAAAATACATTTCTGCACATTCCGATAAGAATATCATCCGGCTCCTGCTGCACTTCCTCTATTCTGCTGCAAATTACAGACAGCAGTTTTGCGGCAGACAGGTTTTCTCCTCCATATGCCAAAACAAGATTATAAGCCTTGCCATAATGTCCTCTTGCCACGAGAAGTTTCATGAATTTCCCTCTTATATTCAGTTCCAGTCCCTCAACGGGCTGCTTCACCAGAAACTCATCCAGAGAATCTCCCGTATAGTTATCATAGTAATAAGCTATCATCTGAGGACTAATTTCTTCCTTGTACTCCTGGCTTACCCACTGTGATTCTGTAAGTGTCTTTAAATAAGGTAAATCTTCCTCCTCATAAGTCTGCCATATCTTCTTCCGGTCAAAATAATACAGCAGGTACGGAAGTTTGTCCTGGGCGCATTCCATTCCTTTTTTTACAAGCTGCTCCCCATTCACCATTGCCTTTACAGTAATCTCATTCTCTGGAAGAAAGCGATTTCCTTTTGCATCTTCCAGAAGTATGCAATACGCTGTTCCATAGATGTTCACATAGGCACAGCCATTTACTAAAGGTACTGCCTGCTCCTGCTGCAGTTGGTACTGACGGACAATTACACGAACGGCTTTTCCTTCTTTGCATGTAATCCGATGAGAAAAAATCACTTTTGCCAGCCATCCTGCTGATTCTTCATTTATCATTGCAGGCGTCAGCAGATCCTGATATATTTCTGCCAGATTCTGATCTATTCTTCCAAATCGAAGCTGCTCCAATACGAAGCCTTCCATTGCCTTTTTATAATTCTGATAAACCAGCTTCATACTTTGCTTATTTCTTATCACTGCGCTGTACAGCATAGCCTGATTCCCATATGCAAGGTTGCTGTGATACTGAAAGTACATGGTAACAAGCTTTGGTATCTTTTCCAACTGTGCCCTGCCCGCAGACAGCATCCATGCTTCATACAATCCGCCGATTCTAAGCTGTTCCTTCACACCAGCCTCATACCATTTCATAAAACGTGTTCCATAACATCCAGACTTAATGCAGTACCCGCAGATTTCCTGCAGCAAATCTACAGATGGATATTTCTCATAACATGCTTCCATAATCCGATACCATACCGGATGGAATACTGTCATCTGAGCTATCAATTGTTTTACCTGATCCGCAATTTTACTGGTCAGTACATTATGCTTTACTGCCCAGTTAACAATCTTACGTTCCAGTTTATCCCCTTTGTGAATCAGATACGGTTCCTGACTAAATAAGGAATATGCCTCTACATAAAGTACCGGGCTGTCGCACCCTTTTTGAATCTGCTGGGCAATTGCTTCCAGTTTCCGATTTCGGCTGTAATTCAACCCCTCATCGATAAATAAACGAATCCACAGTAATATGGGATTCTCCTGATTTCGTTGGTAAATCTCTATAATCTGCTTCGTAAGCTGATTTACATAGGCAGGTTCCGGTTCCAGCAACGTACATAAATAAAGATAATATCCATATAATGGCGTGTCTTTTTCTTCCCTGTTTTCCTGCCGGAAAGAGTCTAGTATCCATTCTGCTTCCTGTCGCTGCCTGTTTACCAGAAGTGCCTGTGCCTTATAGAGAGAATACCAGCGATTTTCCGGTTCCAAATTGTTTAAAAAATCCAATTCTTCACAGGTTTGTTTTGCCCATACACCTGTTACCATTTGGTTCAGGCGAAATGATGTATAGCATTTTAGCAGTTTCTCTCTGCGCCGCTGTATTTCTAAATAAGTTCTGTCCTTCTGTACTCCCTCTTCTTCTCTCGTAATACAGATTTCTAAGCTTTCCTTCTGGAACTGGTTCTCAAATGTAATCCTTGCAAAGTTCTTCCCCGGATGCAGCTTATCTTCCAAAATCACATATTCTGCCACCGCACGGTTTCCTACAAAATCCTCTGACGTAAGGACCCTTTTTACTGGTTCTGCAAAGTCCGCATCACTGGTCATCTCAATGGTCAGAAATCCCCAGTTATCTTTTTTTAGGGTTATATGCTGTTTTTCATTTTCCCTTACTCCATAAAATTCTGTCTTACCTTCCTCGATACGAAAGATAATTCTTTTCTTTTTCTTCGCCATAATGAGGAATTCTTCCACTTGAGCCATAGTACACGGCTTTCTCATAAGACTTTGATACCCCTGCCATTCTTCCTGTTCCTGAGACTTGAAGATATGTGCAAACTCTGGTTTTCCAAAAACTTCTACTGCTTCTTCATAAGACCTTTGGGCAAGATTGGCAAAACTAAAAATACTGTGAATACTTCCCATAGAGCTCTGGGGATATCCCTTAGATACAGATACTACAAAAGGAAGGTCATACTCTCCTTCATTACAGATAACATAAAAATTACCTTTTTGAGAATCACCTTCTACCATGCCTTCACTATGAAATTCATATTCTATTTCTACTTCTGTTCCCTGAAATTGGGAATTATGACACTCCATCCTGGGACTGGATGAATAGACGATACCACGCATTGGTATTTCATTGGTACTCTCTATTAGAAATTTTCCTTTATAACTGTGTCCCTCCAGCACTTCAATTTTCAACTGTTCTTCTGAAAACTGTGGTCTTGGACTTCTGCCGTCACACTTACCTGCCGCCAGTTCCTGTATCTTTCTGTGCAAATCGTCACCTGCTCCTAGTTGCTTTTTTGTCAATATTCGTTATAATATACATTAAATTATAAACGATTCCGTCGGCGGTGTAAATGCCTTGTGCACAAAATCCCCGGCAAACATTGGGAGGCATACACATGTTACAGCATAAAGATCACTTCCATGGCAGCGACCTGGAAAAAATAGAACAAATTTATGGCATAAAAAAAGAAGAAATCACCAGCTTCAGCGCAAATGTAAATCCACTTGGGGTTTCCCCTCTTCTGCGCAGTAAACTGGCACATCACATTGATGCAATTACTACCTATCCTGATCGGGAATATACCGCTTTGCGTAAATGCATTGCTGATTATGTGAATACTGACTATGAAAACATTATCATGGGAAATGGTTCTACAGAACTGATTTCACTCTTCATTCAGATTGAGCACCCTAAAAAAGCACTTATTATCGGTCCCACCTATTCCGAATACGAACGGGAAATTTCTCTTGGGGGCGGTATCTGCCTATATTATCCACTCAAAGAAGAACATGATTTTTCTCTGGATGTAGCTCATTTCACTTCCCATCTAAATGAAAGCATTGATCTTGTGGTCATTTGTAATCCAAATAATCCCACTTCCAGTGCTATTACAAGAAAGGACATGCGTGCCATTCTGGATATCTGTAAGCAGAATGATATTTTTGTTATGGTAGATGAGACTTATGTGGAATTTGCTGATAATTACGATCAAATTAATTCTATTCCACTGACTGCTTTTTATAATAATATTGTAATCCTCAGAGGAACCTCAAAGTTCTTTGCAGCCCCGGGACTGCGTCTTGGCTATGCAGTAACTGGAAACCGAGACCTGATTAAATCCATAAACACCCGCAAAAACCCTTGGACCATTAATTCTCTTGCTGTTATTGCAGGTGAAATCATGTTTACGGACGACTCTTATATTCAGGAAACCAAAACACTTATTTCTTCTGAACGAGCACGTATGTATGATGCCTTTTCAAAAGACTCCCGCTTTAAGGTATACAAACCCAGTGGAAACTTTATGCTGGTACACATTTTAGATGAAACACTTACCTCCGAGGATTTATTTGACCGCGCTATCCGGGAAAAAATGATGATTCGTGACTGTTCCACCTTCCCATTTCTGGATAACAAATATATTCGATTCTGTTTTATGAGTCCGGAAATGAACGATAAGCTTTTGGACTGTCTGATGCGCAAATAATTGCAGAAATATCAGGAAATTCCTTGACATTTTCATTAAAAGCCATTATTGTATTATTAGTATAGTACAATAATACATTTGAAAAAGAGGTGATTATGTGCCCTGGAACTTAACTTCCGACAGACCAATTTTTATTCAGATTATAGAAAAAATCCAAATGGATATTATTTCAGGTATATACCGTCCCGGTGATAAACTGCCTTCTGTTCGTGAACTTGCAGCAGAAGCTTCTGTCAACCCCAATACCATGCAAAAGGCACTTTCTGAGCTGGAGCGTACTGGCCTGGTTTATTCTCAGCGAACCAGCGGACGATTTATTACGGAGGATAATGCAATGATTGATAGACTAAAAGGAGAACTGGCAAAAGAAATCATCTCTCAGTTTCTTGAAAATATGCAGAGATTAGGATTTAAAAAAGAAGAAGCGGTATCTCTTATGACAGAAACGCTTAAGGGGAGGACAAAATGACCTTATTAGAATGCAAAAATATAACGAAAAAGTATGACCGGCATATTGCTCTTTCTAATATTAATCTCCAGATTGATGGAGGACATATTATCGGTCTGCTTGGCCCCAACGGCAGCGGAAAAACCACTCTTATTAAATTAATTGCGGGGCTTCTGTCTCCTACTTCCGGTGAAATCTATATTAAAGAAGAACCCGTGGGGATAGCAAGCAAGAAGATTATCTCTTATCTCCCAGACCATACTTACCTGAACGACTGGATGAAGGTTCGGGACATTATCGATTTTTTTGAAGATTTCTATGAGGATTTTGAGTCTATCCGCGCCTATGATATGCTGGCAAGACTAAAAATCAATCCCAATGACCGTTTAAAAACTTTTTCCAAAGGAACCAAGGAAAAGGTTCAGCTGATTCTAGTTATGAGCCGTAAGGCTGATCTTTATCTTCTGGATGAGCCTATTGCAGGAGTCGATCCTGCTGCCAGAGATTATATTTTAAATACTATTATTTCTAATTATAGTGAGAATGCTTCCGTTCTTATTTCTACACACTTGATTTCTGATATTGAAAATATTTTGGATGAAGTTATTTTTATTCAGAACGGCTCCATCAGTATGCATGCTTCCGTAGATGATATCAGAGAAAAGGACAATAAATCAGTGGATGCATTATTCCGGGAGGTGTTTAAATGTTAAGGAAATTAATCAAGCATGAATTTCTGGCTACCAGACGACTTTTGATTCCGGTAAACCTTACCGTTATTGCCATAACCATAATTGGATGCATTATTTTAAGCACCCGTATATTTCAACATGAAAATTCCATGCCTTTGGCCGTGTTTTTAATTCTCTTTTATGTACTTTCTCTCATGGTACTTTCTTTCGTATCCAGTATTTATCTGTTGGTACGCTTTTATAAGAATTTATTTACCGCTGAAGGATACCTCATGTTTACCCTGCCGGTAACTCCGGTTCAATTGCTGAATTCTAAATTGATTACGGGTTATTTATGGTCTTTTATAAACATATTAATAATAATGGCTTCTATTTTTGCTCTTTCCTTTACAGGAGGCTTTTATTCAACTGGAAGTGCCAGGGGAATTGAGGAATTTTTTTCTCTTTCTATAAATGGCTCCCCACATGAAGTGATTTCTTTTCAGAACGTATTTGGCCGCTCTGCATCCGAACTTTTAATCTTGTGCATTCTTACGGTTCTAATTAGCTGCTTCTTTTCCCTGACCATGGGATATATCAGTATTGCTCTTGGACAGCTGATTGAAAAGTATAAACTAGTCTGCTCTATCGCCTTTTATATTGCATTCTATGTGGGTACACAGATTATCGCCAGTGTAATTATGATTATTTCTAACATCAATATAATCTCCGGCAATATAGCCACTGATCCATGGGCTCTCAGCCGCAGTATATATGGTCCGCTGCTACCTACCACATGTATCATGAATCTGGTACTCGGAGTCCTTTTTTATGTAATAACTATTTTGGTCATGCGTAAGAAAATAAATCTGGATTAAAATCTAAAATAACTCTTTACGATACTAGAAATAAGGTTATCGGAAAATTCAATTTTCTTTTTATGTATATACTAGATATGGGAATCACGTTCAGTGATTCCCATATCTAGTATCGTGAGGAGACATTGGCTATATTTCCCGATAACCTCATTTCTGTATATACATATTCAAATTTCTATTCTATACAATTCTGTTCCATTTTTCCATATGATTTCATGCAAAAAATAATTTGCTCCATATATCATGGTTTGTCTTTGAGCCACTCTTTAAACTATTGACTCAGGGGGTGACATCTATGGGGTTTTATACCAGAACATTTTCCTTTCATCCACTAGACAATGTGGAAGAAATGTTTTAATTTCATAGTTTCATAATCTCACTTCGATTATAAGTTCAATTTATAATCTCTGTTCGCATACATGCGGATATCTTCTGCCTGCTGATGCTGGTTCACTGCCTGAAAAATGGCTATGGTCTGAAGAAAGCATCCCCGGGACTGATCAAATTGCCCAAGTTCTGCCAATAGCGCTGATTTATTGTATAAAAGCAGGGGAAACACACTTAGTTTGCCATATTCTATACAGCATTCAATGCCTGTTTCGCAGAGCTTAAGGGCATCTTCATATCTGCCCTCTTGTGACAGCCAGCTTGCCATATTCTGAAGAATCATAGGGTATTTTTTCGCCTTTTCTTCTTCGTCACTTATGCCTTGTTCCATATAATCCTTTAATACGAAAATAATCTGGAATGCCTCCAGTACTTTTCCCATTTCATGATAGACACAGCTTATATTGTTTAGAATAGTAATTTCCTGAAAGGTTAAAAAACGGATTTTTAAACGAATTCCATCGAATTCCGGAATCGTCATTCTAATTGCCTTTAATAACATTTCAAGTACTTTCTGTTTTTGCTGCCCTTTATGCTTTTCCAATATTGCTTTTGCAAACAAAATATACTGCTTTTCCATGCGTATACTGTTATCATGTGGCTTCATCTTTTGAATTCCTTTTTCAACTTCATGTACAAGGTACTCTGCCAGAATGTAATCTCCATGTCCAATACTGCGCATAAGCTTCTTCCCATTCTCAAATAACCCCAGCTCTTCTCTTCCCATATAAGTAGTATACAGGGTGTCTGTAATCCCCAGACGCTGGGTCAGTCCTTCCAAGGTTCTGCGTCCCGGAACCTGAATCCCATTTTCAATTCTTGAAAGTGTAGAGGGGGTACAAATTCCATAACATAACTCTTCTTGAGAGCATCTCTTCCTCTCTCGTGCTTCCTTTAATATTTCTCCAATCGTATAATTTGCCATTCGTCTACTTCTTCTTTCGTTTTTTCACATTACAGTAGACGTTTCTTTTTCATTTGACAAGGAGAATTTTAGTTTTGCAGAATAGATGTGAGAATTTCATATTTTAATCGTCAAAACGGTTCCTGTTCGATATTGATTCTTATTATGAATGCCTTGCTATATTCTGTCTCTAGTTCCTGACACAATGTTATCTCGCCGCCATGCATAGATATTATTTTCTGTACTATGCTAAGACCCAGCCCGCTGCCCCCTTTACTGCTTCTGGATTCATCTCCCATCACAAAAGGATCAAATATATAATCTGCTGTTTCCTGAGAAATTTTAACTCCACAGTCACATATCTGTATTTCCAGCATCTCTTCATCCTTTTGCATTGTTACGCCAACTCTGGTTCCTTTGGGATTGTGCTTTATCGTATTATTTAAAAGGTTACTGACAGCCCTTTGAAACTGTATCCGGTCTACGGAAAGATAAATCGCTTCTTCCGGTATTTCAATCTCCACTACCATTTCCTTCTCTTCAAAGTCTGTATACAAGGCGGCTACACTTTCCCGTAACAGCTCTGTCATATCTACCCTTACTTTCTTTAAGGAAAATCCTTCACTGTCCAGCTTTACATATTCAAACAAAAGGCTAATAAGCCCACTCATCTGCATGGACTTATTGTAAATTGCCTCAAGATATTCCTTTTGCTTTTCCGGTTCCTTTATCTGACCTTCTGCCAGAGCACTTGCATACCCCGTTACTGTTGTCATGGGCGTTTTTAAATCATGAGCCATATCAGACAAAAGAAGATTTCTTCTCCTGTCTTCCTCTTTCTTTTGACGCCGTTCCTGCTGTTCCAGTTCTGCCACCTTTCTGATGACCATTGTACTGAATCCAATGGCCGCCAGTATATAGGGAAGCAGCAGAACCAGCATTAGCAGCAGGGAAATTGCTGCAACTGCGGCAAAATAAATGTTCCGTTCCCTCTCCGTCATATGTGCTGTCTGACCCATTAACTGTTCTACAATATTCTTCCCTGCCCAGCTATCAACGACCCCGCTGATTCTTGCCCCAAGTACAGCGGGTAATCCTTCTGCAATTCCATGTGCCAGTACCCAGAGAATACCTTTTCCAAAGGTGACAATCGCCCCCCCTGCACTGACCTTTGTCATAAAAATATTTATTTTGATATTATCTGCAAGCCATGGATAAACTACGCTGTTATATAACACATTGATTAACATTTCGCTGACTGCTACAAACAACAGTATTATCAAAAATCTTTTTATTAAAAATCCTTTCAGCTTTTTATTTCTTTTCATTCCTTCTCCATACGATATCCAAGTCCGCGTATTGTTTTAATATAAGCATCATTTTCATTGGAAAGCTTTGCGCGAAGCTTACTGATACAGACCATAATACTGTTATCTGCTACAATATATTCTTCCCCCCAGCCTTCTTCAAATAGTTGCTGCTTTGTAAATACTTTTCCGGGATTTTCCATGAACAGCCGCATAATCCGGTATTCCACTGAGGTCAAATCTATAGATTTTCCATTTCTTGACACCGTACATGAGTCTGTATCCAACTGCAAATCTCTGACTTTCAATTCCTTTATCTCTTTTCCTTTTGCTCCCAGAGAATAAAACCTACGGATATTGGAATTGATTCTGGCCATAGCCTCCAATGGATTAAATGGCTTTGCAAGGTAATCATCCGCCCCAAGATCTAATCCCAGAATCTTATCTATATCCTGGTTTTTGGCTGACAGAATCATAACTGGGATATTGCTTGTTTCTCTTATTTTTTTCAATACCTGATATCCGTCTATCCCCGGCATCATAATGTCCAACAGAACCAAATCTATCTCTTCTTTTGCCAATATGGCCGCTGCCTGTATACCATCTTCTGCTTCCCGCACCTGATATCCGTCCTTTTCCAGATACAGCCGCAGCAACTGTCGAATCTCACTTTCATCATCTGCAACTAAAACTGTATATGCCATATTATCCTTCTCCTCTTTACTGGTTTTTAATTGCCTCATAAAGTGCTGCTTCCGTCTGAGCGTGGTAAGAATTCACATAGAAAATTCCAAGAATTCCAAAAGTAAGTGCGTTTAATATATTCCATCCCAGAAAAGATAAATCCAGCACAAATGATTTCCATTTGTTTCCGTACATCATTTTTTTACTTAATGCAAAAGCTTCTTTCGTGGTAATATTGGGATTTTCCGCTAAAATATATGGTATCATCTGATATTCATAACTCTTTATAATTCCAGGAATTATCAAAAGCAGTATCCATAAAAAGATATATAAATTACGGAAAAACATTGTTTTAATATTATTCTTGTATCCATTATCAAAAGCATAACATATTTCCCTTACCTGGGCATCCCCTTTTAAATTCTTTGCAAAAAAACGTTTACAGCCAATCTCCAGGGGATTCAGCACCAATATCTGCAGGGGAATAACAATGATACATATGAACAGGAATACCACGATTATAAGCAATATCACAGCTGCTATTACAAATACATTATTAATACCACTAACTACATGATCTACATTATAGTAAGTATGAGCCTTACTTTCCCCATCTCCCCATTCCGTCACACTAACCTGATTCTGTTGTTCCCTTTCAACACCACCATGGTTTGTAAGCCATTTTGTGCCGAACCCTGTTCCAGATCCCCCTCCAATCACAAGTATTAATATAAGTGCTGCCAGTATTGATTTCCAGTAATTTGCCTTAAATCTTATTTTTGCTGTTTGTTTTAATTCACTTCTTGACCACATAATATATACCTCCCGTTTTCTTATTTATTTTCTTTATGTATTTATCATACCCCAGATTCCTTAAAGACGTTCCCGCTTTTCCTTAACTTAACCTTAAAACGATTTTCCCCCTGCCTTGTTATTTTTTTTCCTCAATGTTATCATAGATACGAGATAAAGATACAACAATAAGGAGTTTATTATGAAAAGTCAATTTAAATCTTATACAAAACATCTGGGATCACGATTTTTTATTTTTTTTAAGTGGTCCCTTTTTTCCATTTTATCCGGTGTTATTATCGGCGGAATAGGTACTCTGTTTTATTTTTGCATCGCATACGTTACCCAGATTAGGATTGATTTCCCATGGTTGATTTTTTTCCTTCCGATATCAGGTATTTTTATTGCAGGTGCATACAGTTTTAAGAAAGATGAAAAAATTACAGGAACCAATCTGGTGCTATCTGCTATTCACTCTGGAAAAAATATTCCTTTAAAAATGGCACCTATCATTTCTATCTCTACCGTTATAACACATCTATTTGGCGGTTCTGTCGGAAGAGAAGGTGCTGCCTTACAACTTGGTGGAAGTATTGGAAACTCCATGGGACGGGCATTCAAATTCGACCAAAAGGATCAGCATATTATGATTATGTGCGGTATGAGTGCCGCCTTTTCAGCTCTTTTCGGCACACCCATGGCTGCTGCCATCTTTTCTCTGGAAGTAGTAAGCGTAGGTATCATGCACTATGCGGCTTTAGTTCCCTGTGTAATCTCTGCTCTCATTGCCCACGGAATAGCCTTGTACTTTCACGTTATTCCGGAACAATTTCTTCTGTCAGGCATTCCTGAATTTTCCATAAAAACCGCTGTTATCGTGGCGATACTGGCTATGCTTTCTGCCGGTGTCAGTACACTTTTTTGTATTACACTGCACACCTCCGAAAAACTCTACAAACGCTTTTTCCCCAATTCTTATCTTCGCATCTGCGTAGGAGGCGTACTGATTATTATTCTGACTTTGCTGGTGGGCAATCAGGACTATAATGGTGCAGGCATGTTTGTCATCGAACGCTGCTTTGAAGGAAGCTGTGTTCCCTATGCATTCCTGCTGAAAATTCTTTTTACTGCCCTAACTCTCGGGGCTGGATATAAGGGCGGAGAAATTGTTCCTTCCTTTTTTATTGGAGGTACTTTTGGTTATACATTTGGAACTCTTTTGGGCTTTTCTCCTGAACTATGCATTGCTGTTGGTATGGGCGCTGTTTTCTGCGGTGTTACAAACTGTCCCATCACATCACTGCTTATCTGCTTTGAACTTTTTGGCTTTGAAGCAATGCCCTATTTTCTTCTTACTATTGCATTAAGCTACATGCTTTCCGGATATTACGGTTTATATGGCAGTCAAAAAATTATATATTCAAAATATAAGACAGAGTTTATTAATCGGAAGACCCACTAATCCAGTCTTCCGATGACAATCCCATCTACACTTCAAAAATCATATCGTAATTGACTTTTTTATAGAAAACTTCTTCTATGCTCCGTTTTCCCCGGTTATTTTCTCCCAGCATCCACATGGCTTTGGCAATTACCGCTTCCAATGTCATGTCATAAGACTCCAAAATACGGCAGTCCTTTTTTATCTTATTTCCAACCTCATATACGGTCATATCACTGCCTTCATGAGCCACCTGGGTTGCCATAATAATTACCTTTTCCGGATATTTTTCATACAGCTCATAAAATACATCTGCTACAGATTGAGGTATGCCTCCCACTCCAAAACTTTCGATAATAATTCCGTCATACTGCTCAAAAAGAAACCGAAGACCTTTGGGGGAAACTCCCGGTATCAGCTTCATAAGAAAAATATTTGCATTCATTTCTTCATAAAATGCAGGCTTTTCCTGAACCGGTAAAGGCTCAATATAGCGCATAATCCTCATGTCCTGTATCATCGCCAGAAAAGGATAATCAATGCTGTCAAAAGCATTGTAACTCTTGGAACGTATTTTCTTTGCCCTGGTTCCTGCAATTACCTTTCCCCCGAATACAATCTGGACTCCCTGTGACTTGCTGTCGCTTGCATATAAAAAGCTGTCTATCAGATTCGTTTTAGCATCTGTAATCTCTAAATCAATGGATTTCTGAGCTCCTGTTACCACAATCGGCTTTTGGGTATTCTGAATCATATAGGACAATGCGGCTGCCGTATAAGCCATGGTATCTGTGCCGTGGGCAATCACAAATCCATCATAGCTATCATAATTATCCCGTATGGTTTTTACAATCAGCTTCCAATGTTCCGGCTCTATATTGGTACTGTCTATATTACATATCTGGACTGCCGTTGGTGTGCAGAATTCATATATTCCCGGAATATATGATAAAATCTCATGGGCTTCGATTAAGGGAATCAGTCCGTTTTCTGACTTTCGGGAAGCAATGGTTCCTCCTGTTGCAATTAAAATAATTTTCTTTTTCACACTTGCCTCCTGAAAATATATATTTTGCCCTAATAATATTCTTGCCAAATAATCAAAAAAGAAAAACAGAATACCTGTTTTTCTTTTCGTTTGCTATATTATATCAAATGTTCAATCCCTCTGCAAATTCTTTCTGCCACTCTGGTATTATTCATCGTATAAATATGTATTCCATCTACATCATGTGCCAGTAAATCTACAATCTGATTTACCGCATAAGCCATTCCTGCATCAAATAACGCTTCTTTATCATTTTCATACTTATTTATAATACGCTGGAACTTCTCTGGCAATGAGGCTCCGCATAGATTTACCATACGTTCCACCTGGGCCTTGTTGATTACCGGCATAATGCCTGCTTCTATTGGAACATTGATTCCTGCAATCTTTGTTTTTTCCTGAAAAGAGTAAAATAATTCATTTTCAAAAAACAACTGTGATATAAGATGAGATGCCCCTGCATCCACTTTCTCCTTCAAATGCTGAATATCCTTTATTAGGTTTTCTGCTTCCAGATGACCTTCTGGGTAGCAGGCTCCGCTTACATCAAACTCTCCATGGGCCTTGATGTATCTAATCAGATCTGTAGCATAATGAAATTCTTTTTTCGGCTCTATCTCTGGATTTCTGTCACCACGCAGTGCCAGAATATTTTCGATTTCGTTTTCTTTTAATTCTTCCAGCATCTCGTTTATCTCTTGCTTACTGTAATTGAGACAAGTAAGATGCACAATAGGAGTAATTCCATATACGTGCTTAATTTTCTTCGCCAGTTCTATGGTACGGTTATTGGTCACACTTCCTCCTGCGCCAAAGGTTACGCTGATAAAGTCAGGATTCAGTCTGCTTAAAATCTCCAGTGTTCCATCTATATTTTTTAATTCCGTATCACGCTTAGGGGGAAATATTTCAAATGATATAACCGGTCTTTTCTGCCGGAATAAAGTTTCTGCTTTCATACTCATTCTCCTTTTTTATCTTCTGGAGTTATTATAATATACTTTTACATTATAGTAAATATGTTATATTTTATATTTCGCTATAGCTTTTTCCTATAACTATTATTTTACTGCCTTTTTCAGATTCTCAATATAACGTTCTCCTAAAGGGCTTAATCTTGTATTTTTATGGGTTACGTACCCGATACACATCTGTTCCCCATCTATATCCAGCGGTACTGCTATGATATCTTTCCCATTTAGCTCCTGACTGATAACACCGCTGCATAGCGTATATCCGTTTAATCCTATCAAAAGATTAAATAACGTGGCACGATCACTAACCTTTATGGATTTCTTATGAGGCAGTGTACTTAAGATTTCTTCTGCAAAATAAAAGGAATTATAATCTCCCTGCTCAAAGGACAAGCATGGATAATCTTCTAGATCTTCCAATGTAATTTTCTCTCTCCCAGCCAAAGGATTATTGCTTCCTACAAATGCATGGGGATCTGCCGTAAACAATTCCTGAAACTCCAGATTACTCTCCTTTAACATTTTCAAAATAATCTTACGGTTAAACTCATTCAGATACAGTATACCAATCTCGCTGGTTAAATTTTTTACATCCTCAATAATCTCATAGGTTCTTGTTTCCCGCAGCATAAAATCATACTGCTCCATATCATAGCCGCTAATTAAATCTACAAAGGCATTTACCGCAAAGGAATAATGCTGGGTGGAAACACTGAACTTTACCCTTACATGATTCTTTCCCAGATACTTTTCTTCCAATAAAGAGGTCTGTTCTACTACCTGCCTTGCGTAACCCAGAAATTCTGCTCCATCAGAGGATATGGTAATCCCTTTGTTACTTCGTGTGAAAATATTGATTCCCACTTCTTTTTCAAGCTCCCTTATAGCATTCGACAAACTGGGCTGTGAAATAAACAGGTCTTTTGCTGCTTCATTCATGGATTGGTTATCCGCCACTGTAATGGCATATTTTAACTGCTGTAACGTCATATACCGCTATTTCCCTTCTCTTTCTATATTCTTGATTATACACTTTTTGCAAAATCATAGCAATTTCTTCATACTTTTTTCATAATAAATTTCTGTAATTTTTTTTCAAAAAGTGATATGATGTAAAAGATTGAAAATAACACCAACAGAAAGGAATAGATATGAATATTATTTCTTTATTAAAAAGCAAAAACACAGTATGTTATCTGTATGCCGAGAATACATTACGGCAGGGACTGGAAAAAATGAAAGCTCATGGCTACACTGCCATTCCTGTTATTACAAATGACGGTAACTATGTCGGATGTATCAGTGAAGGAGATTTTCTCTGGCATCTGCTGGAGCATCGGGAATGCAGCATCAAATCACTGGAACACCTCTGTATCCGTGATATGATACGTCCTGACTGGAATCCCGCCGTTAGAATTGATGTATCCATTGATTCATTGTTTGAGCGGGTAAGTAATCAAAACTTTGTTCCAGTAGTAGATGACCGAAACAAATTTATCGGTATTATCACAAGACGGGACATTATCTGCTCCTGCCATGACAAATATCATTCTTACCAGAACTAATATAAAAGAGGTTGTCGGGAAATTCATTTTTTTATGTATATACTAGATATGGGAATCACATTTCATGTGATTCCCATATCTAGTATCGTGAGGCGTCATTGGCTTTATTTCCCGACACCCCATCGTGAGGAGTCATCGGCTTTATTTCCCAATCTCCCTTTATTATTAAAGCACTACCTGCTTGTGTTCTGTCCGCTGAAATAAGATATCTAAATATCTATTTAAGGACAGTCCATGTTTCTTTTTTCCAATTCTGCTTCGAAGTTTCCCCAATACCATTTCCTGCTCTAAGGGCTTCAAAGGTTCTTTCTCATATTCACAGATATCAGTATCAATTTCATTCAGCAATTCATACATATTGTGGTATGTATACTCCTTACTGCCAGCTTTTATAGTCTCTCCTACATAAAAGCGATAAAATAATTCCTGATACTCTTCGTCTAAACTGCTTATCATAACTTCTTTTTCTTCTGCAATTTCTTTTTCAATCAGCCAGGCAATCGTTGCCTCTTCCTGATGTTCCTTTAAAAATTCCAGACAACAGTATCTTGCTGTCGAACCAATCCAGTTCTCAAATTCATTTTCTTCTCTAAAAGAGTCTATATGATTCCAGATATTCACTAAAGTTTCTATCAGACATTCCATCTGCAGATGCGGAAGCGTAAACAGATGTTTTCGTATAATGGATATCAGACATATTCCGTGCTCTTTTATCAAAAATTCCATGGCGCTTTCATTATGAAGCTGTAACTGGACCACCAAATTTTCATTATTTATTTTCATAATGACTCCCTCACCTTCCCAATAAAATACATTACTCTGTTCTGCTTTCTATTATCCCAATAAAAGCTTCATTTTTTCTTCTAAAATTTCTTAATTTTTTCTTAGGATTTTTTTATTCATAATAAAGGCTTCCTATGATTTATTTTTTATCATAGAAAGCCTTTATTGTAATATTCTTTTAGTAATCGCGGACCATTCAATATCTGTCTTCCGATATATACCACATTATCTTCCCGGACTTCCATGGACCATTTCACCAGAGAAATTGCCCCGCATTCTAATTCAATGGCTGTGATACATCTAGGATGAACACAACTTCCATCATTGAAATAATGTCCTTCACCGGGCTTTGGAAACACTGGTCTGTGAGTATGTCCGGCAATCAGATTTTTTTTGTTCTTCTTCGCCCAGCTTTCCAGGTTCTTTTCGGTCTTTTCTTTCCTATGGTAATTCTTTGCCGTACTGGTAGGATCATTGCACCCCGCCAGTTCCAGATGCCGCCAGAGATATCTTACCAGAAAACGGGAAAATTTCCATAAGGTATCATTCCATAGTTCTCCCTGATGCCCATGAACCAGAAAAATTTCCTGTTCATTGCAATTGTCCTTCAGCACAATCGCTTCCTGGACCTTCATTTCAGGGAACAACTCCCGTTCCTTTCCTTCTCCTTCACAGTAATAAGAATTACAGTTGGTTCCGAAGAAATGTTCCTGTTCCTTTCTCCTGTCATGATTGCCATATATCATATAAAAACGTTTTTCCTGGTAAAATTCTGACATCATCCAAAACTGGTTACTGTGTACCTGTATAATATCCTTTAGTCTTCTGTTTTCCCACAGTTCATCCCCGTCTCCCAGTTCTATATAGGTAAATTTCCTTTGATTATAATACTGTAATGCTGCAAAAAATAAATTCTGGTTAGGTTGAAAGTTATCTCCCCAGTTACCGACACCTCTATGACAGTCACTCATAAGAACAATGCGGCTTCCGGAATGAATCGGTATACAGCAGGCATTTTTATATGCTTTATCTAATTTTCTTGTGACCGAATTCATTTTCTTCCAAATCCAATTCTTCCTGTATTTATAATCTTCCGGAAGATTCTTGGGTATGCCATCATAATATAATCTAGTTTATCAATGGTTCGATCAAAGTTTTTTGTAACTCTCGCGTAGACCTTACAATTATGATGATTCTGCCACTGTATAAATTTTCTGTAATATTTTCTCTTTTGATTCTGCCTTGTTTTTGGTATTGTATAACGAATTTCTACCTGATTGCACCAGATATGCAGATCCTCCGGTAAATAACCAGCACGATAGCAGCCTCTTACAAATGCATCCAACATCTCTGGTTCCGTAAAGCTTATAGACACCTGCAACAAAAGTTCTCTGGGATAAGAAAACTCTCCCAACACAAATCCCGTCATCCACCAGTGGATTTTCCCTCGTTGGAATAGTTTTTTACCATTTTTCCACAGGGTCATACTAATCATCAATCGGTCTTCTTCTGCTGCCGTATGATAAAATATTTTGTCCGGGTCCCTCTCCTGCTGCCTGGAGGTATAAATACCAACTTCAGCACCAGTGGTAATTCCATATTGTCCCTTCCATAATTCAATCATAAAACGGCGGTTATCGTACTCAAAATAGATTGGCTCACAGTCAATAATCATATTCATAGACGGTGCCATCACATCATATATTTTTCCATACCCCATGTTTTTCTGCCATGCATTTTCCAAAGAATAAAAAATATCCTTTAATAAATCATAAGCAAAACCAAATGGCCTTAATGCATTATTAATATCTTTTAGCTTTTCCTGATCACTTCTATATTTTACTTTATATTTCACTTTTTTATGACGGTGATGTCTGCAACAGCAGATAATTACAATCGTCATCAGTATAATTACAATACATCCTAGAATAATACATTCTATTTTCAAATTACTCCAACCCTTTCTGTTCTATTACTATAATATATTCAGAAAGGGTTGGAGCGTTCATTTTCCTATGCTGTCTTCTGCAGTTTTCCTTTCAGCCAACGAATCAGCTGATTTTCTAAAAAGCTCAGTAAACTGAAGCCATAAATAATCAATATTCCTTTTCCGGTAATTCCCATGGTCTGGAACAATCCTTCAAATATTGGCACCATCAGAACCAGATTTAACAATACAAATCCAGCTAAAAATGCTCCATTCATGTAGACGTTATTCCACATTCTTGCTCTGCCGAATACCGGACGTTTTTCTTTACAGGTAAACCCATGAAGAAGTCTTGAAAGACAAAGAACACCAAATGCATATACGCTGGTTTTTCCAATTATAAAGGCTGCCATGGTATTTACTGCAATTACAATTCCTTCTACGAGAATATTCCCCATAAAGTCCTTTGTCAAAATTCCTTCGTTTGCCGGTCTTGGTTTTTCTTTCATAACCTCGTCTGAGTGAGGTTCCATTCCCAGTGCCACTGCCGGAAGAGAATCTGTTAAGAGGTTGATAAACAACAAATGAACCGGTGCGAAAGGAAGAGGCATTCCTGTCAGACAGGCAGTTAATACACTAAGAATTCCTGCCATATTTCCAGACAGAAGAAATCCGATGGATTTCTTTATGTTACCATAAATATTTCTTCCGCTTCCCACTGCTTTTACAATGGTAGCAAAGTTGTCGTCTGCCAGAATCATATCAGAAGCTTCTTTCGCTGCCTCTGTACCTGATTTTCCCATTGCTACTCCCACATTTGCCTGCTTTAAGGCTGGAGCATCATTTACACCATCTCCGGTCATGGAGGTAATCATTCCCAGATTCTGCCATGCACGTACAATACGAATCTTATGTTCTGGTGAAACGCGGGCGTAAACTCTAATATCTTTTACTCTTTCTTCTAACTGTGCATCAGTAATCTGTTCCAGTTCTGTACCAGTCATAACTCCGTTCGGCTCTCCATCCCGCAGAATTCCAATTTCCTCTGCAATGGCTGATGCTGTCTCCGGATGATCTCCTGTAATCATTACTGTTTTGATTCCTGCCTGAGTACAAAGAGTTACTGCTTTTTTTGACTCTTCCCTTGGTGGATCTGCCATTGCCATTAAGCCTAAGAAGCATAAATTTTCTTCTTTCATCTCGCCATTTGCAGATGCTCTCTTTGCAAATGCCAGTACACGCAGACCTTTTTGTGAAAAGCCTTTATTCGCCTCCTGGATTTTTTCCATATCTTCTTTTGTGATTGCTCTTACATTTCCTTTTTCTAATACAGAATCCAAACGTTCAAAGAGAACATCTACCGCTCCCTTTGTAATGGTGAATTCTTCTTCTCCTTCCTGCTGACATAACACTGTCATCAGTTTTCGATCAGAATCAAAAGGAATGGAGGCTTTTCTGATAAATTTCTCTTTTACCTGTTTTACAAAGCCTTCCTGCTTCTTTTCTGCAAAATTTAGTAAAGCTGTCTCCGTCGGATCACCAATTTCCTTTTTCCCATCTATTACTGCATCATTACATAATACTCCGGCACGCATAAGCTCTTCTTTTTCCTGACAATCAAAGGTAAAGCGGCTGGTTACTGTCATTTTATTCTGTGTCAGTGTTCCTGTCTTATCTGTACAGATAACAGAAACACTTCCAAGACTTTCTACGGAAGCCAGTTTTCGTACAATTGCATTTTCCTTTGCCATTGTTCTGGTACAGAATGCCAGAACGATAGTTACAATAGAACTTAATGCTTCTGGAATTGCTGCTACTGCCAATGCTACTGCAAACAGAAAGGCATCTGGGGCACTTTCTCCCCGCCATACGCTGACTCCAAATACCAGTGCACAGATAATCATAATAACAACAGAAAGTTTCTTTCCAAATTCGTCCAAACTTATCTGTAATGGTGTTTTCTTTTCCTCTGCATTCTGAACAAGACGAGCAATTTTACCAACCTCTGTTTCCATTCCGGTACGAACTACTTCATACTCTCCACGCCCTGTATTTACAATACATCCGGAATACACCATAGACTGTTCCACATCTTTTGCACTCTTCTCTACACCAATACTTTCTCCGGTAAGAGCACTTTCATTTATGGAAACAGCTTCTGCCTCCATTAAAATTCCATCGGCGCAAAGTGCATCTCCAGCCTCAAACAACACGATATCACCTGGTACCAGTTCTCTTCCTTCCAGTACCGTTACAGCTTCATCTCTCATTACTTTTACTCTGGGGCTTGTAAGCTTCTTTAAACCTTCCAGTGACTGTTCTGCCTTCTTCTGCTGAACGGTTCCCAATACTGCATTCATTGTAATAACCAGCAGAATTACCAATGCACTTTCCATGTCTCCCAATGCCATAGAGATTATGGCTGCCACAATTAAAAGTCCTACAAGAAAATCTTTAAACTGTGATAAAAATACTACAATCGTACTTTGTTTCTTCTTCTCTGTCAGCTCATTATAGCCATACTCTTCTAATCTTTGCTGAACCTCAAGAGTCGAAAGTCCTTTCTTCTTCACATTCATCCTATTTCCTCCTAATCTTTGCACAGAAAAGCAGCCAAGCCTTTCCGCAACATATTAATTGTTACGAAAAAGTCTCGCTGCTTAGGTTGCTTACCGGATTATTACTAATCGTATTGACGATAGGGAACAAGCCTTTCGGCTCCAGCTACTCCCTTTTTCTTTTCCTATTATAACCATCTTTGATTATAAATACAAGATAAAATATGAAATCTTTTCTATTTTCCGAAAAGTTCGTTGGCATACCGCACAGATCCCATGGCATCTTTGGAATAAAAATCTGCCCCTATCATATCAGCATAAGTCTGTGTCAGTACTGCTCCACCAACCATCACCCTGCATTCCGGCATTTCTTCTTTCAGCATTTTTATGGTAATTTCCATATTTGCCACCGTAGTAGTCATCAGAGCACTTAATCCTACCAGCTTTACCTGATTTTCTTTTGCCGCCTCTACCACTGACTCCGGCGAAACATCTTTCCCTAAGTCAATTACATGAAAACCGTAGTTTTCCAGCAGGACCTTTACAATATTTTTTCCAATATCATGAATATCACCTTTTACCGTAGCCATTACTATGGTTCCTTTGGAAGCAGAAGTATCGCCTTTTTCCTTGAGATATTCCTTAATTGCATTAAAACCAGCTTTAGCAGCATCTGCACTCATCAGAAGCTGAGGCAAAAATACCGTCTTCTTCTCAAACCCCTGTCCAACCTTATCCAATGCAGGAATTAAATCTTCATCAATTACAGCCAGAGGTTCTCTGGTTTCCAATTCCTTTTTCGCCGCCTGATAAGCGCTTTCAATCAGACCTCTTACTACGGCATCATATAATGTTACTTCCTTATTGTTGGCTGTTGCTTTCTCTGCTTTTTCTGTCTGCTGTGAATACAGATTGATATAATCCACACATTTATGATCACTGCCATTCAGCGCACAATAAGAATGATAAGCTGCCATCATCTTTTCGCTGCCCGGATTGATGATTCCGGCACTTAATCCCTGAGATAATGCAATGGTGAAAAATGCTGTATTTACAAGCTCACGCTGAGGCAGTCCAAAGGAAATGTTGGAAACACCAAGGGTCGTATGCACTCCCATAGTATTTCGCACATGATTTAATGCGTCCAATGTTATCTGGGCATTCTCCTGTCCTGTACTTATGGTCATGGTTAAGGTATCCATTAATAAATCTTTCTTTTGTATACCATAACGTGCTGCCTCATTAATTATCCGTTTCGCCACATCAATTCTTCCCTCTGGGGTTTCCGGAATTCCCTCTTCGTCCAAGGTAAGACATACTACCATTCCACCATATCTGGCAACCAACGGAAAAACAGCATCCATAGACTCTTGTTTTCCATTGACTGAGTTAATGAGAGGCTTACCATTGTACAGACGCATTGCCTGCTCCATTGCTTCCATATCGGAAGTATCTATCTGTAATGGTAAATCTGTAATTCCCTGCAATCCTGTGATTACAGATTTCATCATAGCTACTTCATCAATTTCCGGCAAACCTACGTTTACATCCAGAATATGCGCTCCCATATCCTGCTGCGCCAATGCTTCTTTGTATATATATTCCAAATCATTTTCCCGCAATGCCTGCTTAAATCTGGACTTTCCGGTAGGATTGATACGCTCTCCGATAATTTTGGGGTGATCATTCAGTACTACCGCATGAGTATAGGAGGAAACTACCGAACGTCCTTTTTCCGTGATTTCCAGAGGTTTCTTCCCTTTACAGCGTTCTATCAGTGCCTTGATATGGGCTGGTGTCGTTCCGCAGCATCCCCCCAGGGCAGATACTCCTTCCACTGCAATTTCTTCCATAATTCCTGCAAACTCTTCCGGCTCTACAAGAAAACATGTTTTCCCATCTACAACCATAGGAAGCCCTGCATTGGGATTTACTACAATTGGAAGGGAACACACTTCTTTAAGCTTTGGAAGAAACTCTTTCATCATATCCGGACCAAATCCACAGTTTAATCCCAGTGCATCTACCCGCAGTCCTTCTAACATTGCTACTGCCGCTTCCATATCAGCTCCGGTTAACAGTTTTCCATTTTCATCAAGTACTATAGTAACCACGACTGGAAGATTGGTGTTTTCCTTCGCTGCCAGTACTGCTGCCTTTATCTCATATGTATCATTCATGGTCTCTATGAGACACAAGTCAGCCCCTGCCTGTTCTCCTGCAATGCATACTGGTTTAAATGCTTCATAAGCCTCTTCGAAGGACAGGTCACCCAAGGGTTCCAAAAGTTTACCTAAAGAACTGATATCCAATGCCGTATATGCTTCTTTCCCACATTCCTTTATCGCTCTTTTTGCCAACTCTATCCCTTTTTTTGTCACTGCTTCACAAGTATAGTCCGTTGATTCCATCTTAAAAGGATTCGCACCAAAAGTATTTGTCTTTATAATATTACATCCTGCATTGAGATATTGTTTATGAATATCCAGAATCTCTTCTTCATGAGTCATATTCCAAATTTCTGGAAGCTCTCCCGGCTGAAGCCCTTTTTCCTGAAGCATCGTTCCCATTGCTCCATCAAAAAATAATAATTCTTTTCCTAAATGTTCTTTAAATTTCATGCTTTCCCTCTATTCTACTCTAAACTCACAATCTGTCTTTTGGCATCTGCTACAGCTTTTTTGGTGACAGGACTGATGCTCCTGCCTGGTAAGTCCAATGACTGCCGTTACTGTTTTAGTGGGCATCATCAGATTCCCCTCTGTTAAGGTTATTCCAATCCGCTTACTGCATTCTAATAACTGAAATACTTCTTTTTGATACTCCAAAGAGAAATCTCCATACCCGGGACTGAATCTTGGGCGCAGATATAATCCTCTCTTTTGCGCATTCTTACGTATTTCTTCTTCCACTTCATCCACATAACTTTCTATGGCCGCTGCTCCTGCCGCCTGAACAATGGCGGCCTTTGCCATATTGATAACAGAATATTTTTTTATCATTAAGTCTGCCGCTCTGCCTATGGTTGCCGCAAGAACTATGACTTTTTCACATTCCTGCAGATTTATGGACAGATTACTGCTTGTTATGTTAAGAGGTCCCAGTTTTACCAGTTCCCCCTCTACCCGGCAATCATATTCCTGATATACACTTTTGGGAAAGCTCTCCCGCTCTAACTCTTCGTTCACTTCCTCTATCAGCTTTTCTATCTGGGCATCCGGTTCCTGTCCTCGGTATCCAAGATAACGCAATGTCTCTTTTCTGTCTGTTTTCATATTTTTTTCCTGTCTCTTTTATTGCCGAACATTTTTCATAATTATAACGATTCACTACATAAAAGTCAAACTTGCACCGTATAAAA
>CAZUKR010000009.1:0-46433 GCA_964620885.1 uncultured Eubacterium sp. | reverse complement strand
ATCAGGAGCTGCTCTTTTTATTGCTCTGATTATGATACTTCACTTAAGAATTATATCACACTTTATATTCTGTTTCTGAATCAATGCTAATATAACCATATTTTATTTTATAACAATTTATATAATATTACCAAAAACATATATTTTAATAGGATTTACTTAAAAAATATGTTAAAATATGTTTATTACCAATATATTTAGTGTTGAATTTTTTATAAATATGTAAAAGTTGTAGTATCGTCCCTGCTATAAAATAGTAGTTATTAGTAGATTTTTCTAGATAATTATAATACTAAAGGAGGAGTATATATCTACTAGAATTTGCATGGATTAGAGTAAAAGGAGGAATCGCATATGAATAATAACACTGCTGTCATTGAGGAATATACAGCCAAGGTCTTTCGCTTCGTCATGCTCATTATAACAGGAGCATGTATGTGTGCAGGACTTTTATTTTCCTCTCTAAAACTATTTGGTTTCTATGAAAATGTAAAATGGCTAGCACTGATTATTTTTGTCGGTACATGCATTATTTATTTTTGTATTGGTTTATTTTTTGTAACAAAAGGGGTTGTTGACAACAAGGTATCACCTCATATGTTAAGAAGAGGAAAGATTTTTATACTGATATTGGAGATTATCCAATTTAACTTCATCCTATATTTAGTACCTTCCAGAGATTTTTGGGCATACGCCTTTTTCTTTACCATTTTGACTGCTTTCTTTTTTGATAGCAAAATGGTATTGATTGTTATTGGTGAAATTGTGATATCCCTTGTCATTTCTTGGTTTATTAACGGTAGCTCACTACCAATTAGAGATGATATCTTTATTCCGGAAATGGCTCTTCGTATCGTTTGTGTAACATTATCTATGATTAGTATTTATTTAGTTGCCTTTTTTGCCGAACGATTTTTAATCAATGCAAAAAAAAGTGAAATTGAAGAAAATCAGAATCGTGTGGAAGCAGTACTTAATAAAGTATCCGATTTATCATCACGATTAGGAAATGCAAGCACCCTCCTTCTAGATGCATCACAAAATGAAAGTGCATCTACGGAAGAGCTATCAGCTATTAGTGAACAGCTACTGGAAAATAGTGAAAATATGCTTTTAAAATCAGCAACAAGCAAAGAGAACCTTTCCGAACTCGAAGGCAGTAGTATGGAAATGGCGAATAAGATGGGGGATGTTGATGAGATATCTAAAGATTTAGAATCTGTCTCCGCATCCAATGAGAATTCTCTTAATGATCTGGTAACGATTAGTGAAAAAGTAGAAAGTTCTAATCTTAATACACAAGCTGTAACAGAAAAATTATTAGTTGAGGTGGATGAAATCGGAGGCACCTTGAATATTATCAGTGAAATCGCAGAGTCTACAAATTTACTTGCTCTTAATGCTTCCATTGAAGCTGCAAGAGCCGGAGAAGCGGGTAGAGGATTTTCTGTAGTTGCGCAGGAGGTCGGTAAACTTGCAAGCAATACAAGTGAATCTCTTACCAATGTAAATGATGTGGTTAACAGAATACAAAATGGTGCCAGAGAGGTTGTTGATTTTATTCAGGAAAACTCTAAGGAATTAACCAAACAGAACCACGTATTATTAGAAACGGTTGAAGGAGTCAGGACGATGATTGATTTACTTAAAAAGTCATCACAATCAATACATGATACCTCCCAACTTCAACGAAAACAGAATGAGGTAATTGCCAATACACTAACCATTAATGAAGAAATTTCTGTCAGTATCGGAGATGAAAACAAAGAATTTGTTAATATCACAAACATGGTCCAAAATAATGTAGAAGAGATCGGTAAAATTGTGGATCAGGTAGATATTTTAAATGCTATGATTAGTGAGCTAGATCATTTAGTAAGAGCATAGAATTTTTATAAAACCACTTAAAAAAGCTGAAACGCCAGAATTGTAACTGGCGTTTCAGCTTTTTAGATTTTGGTCTCCTCTTGTATAATCAATGTTCTTATTCTAATTTCATTATTTTTTTGATATTGGCAAAACAACTTTTCATACTGCCCCCCCCCTCACCAGCTCACTTTCTGCAGTATGATACTCGTCCATTACTGTTCGAGAAAATAGATGTTTTAAATTTACTAATTTCTCCCATATGGATAAGAAACCATATTTATCTGCCAGTGTTTGAATCGGAATTATGCCTTCCATCCACGGATAAGACAGGTAGGTCTCCCACATGGCAGAACATAAAACGTATTTTGCAGGAACATCATCCAATATCCATTCCTGATCAAACCAGTATAATTCCCCATCCTCATAAAAAGCATTTCTAAAAATCATATCCAGATATGCGGTTTTTAATATAGGACCATATTCCAGACCACTATTTCTCTCATCAATTTCTAAAGCGTACATAATATTATTTGCATCTTCGGTATGTGGGGAAGACCGCAATATTTCCTCATAAACCTTATCAAATATGGCGTAAATTTCTGTCTTTTTCTGTTCCCTATAGGCCTCCACGATTTTATCTTCCAGTAATTGTGCTTTTGAGATTTCAGACGTTATCATTCCATTCTGCATTTCTGCCTTCCAGACTTTTAGCCCGGATTTTTCCAATGCTTTCTGGTTTTTAACCGTCTGCTCCAAATGTTTCTTTCCACCTATCTCATCAAACGCTATTTTTTCCACTGTATCACCACCCCTAAAACGAGTAGCAATGCGATATTTTTCCTGTCTATCGCTACTGAGAGTTACAAAGGATACCTCTCCTACCTCTGTGTCCGAACATTCTACTAGAAATGAATTTGCAAAAAACTCAAACACATTGTTTTCTATTAAATCTTTATAAATCCCCATTTCATCAGCTACCAATGTTGTTTTATCAGTATAGTAAGGCTGGAGGTTCTGCATATTTTCATTATTCGGCAGCTTACCTTCGGAATAAATGACTGTTGGCAGTTTATAATCCGGCATTGGATAATAGAAATACGTATTCTGAAAACCACTTTTTTTAATCAACTGATCCATTTCTTCTTTAGAAAAAGTCTGAGCATTTTTATTTCCAATCTGGTACTGATTCATACCATCAAATGGAATTCCGGTATGATCCTCTCTTGCTCCGCACCAGTACTTAAGCCCATATTTATTTTCAATTCCAATTAATAACTTTCCACCAGGCTTTAATAATTTTTTTATTGTTTCCAGAAAATCAATAAATGGGTTTTCCGTTTCTGTATATTTCCCCTGATACTCCAGTACTCCAATTAAGGTAATGTAATCAAATTTCTTTTCAAATCTGATATCATTTAAATTTCCAACAATTATTTCTAAATTTTCTTTTTCCCGGCACCTTAACAGTGTGGCTGTGGCACGTTTTTTGGAAAGCTCCACCGCAGTAACATCATGGCACCTTTCACAAAGCATGTTCGTAATCGCCCCCATCCCACATCCAATTTCCAATACACTGCAGTCCTCCTTAAAAGGATACCAGTTCAGTATATTCTTTCTCAAATGTGTCAAATGATAATATGTAGACCAATTGAAATTGTTGTAAATAGCCCTCGTATATTTTTCTGGCTCATTCTCTGCTATCAATTTAATAATTAAGTCTTCTACATCCCCTTCTGAATATAAATCCTCCTCTTTATACCACTTTAAATTAAATTGAGGTTTTGGATTTTTTTCTTTAATGATTTCTGTATACAACGCTTTTTCCTCCCTGTATTCTATAAATGTTCTCTGCAATCATTTTTTTCATTCCAATGGCAATGACCCAGTTACATTTTTTTCGCCAACTTTCTTTCCTCATGCTGTAGATCGTATGCTGCCTTGCTGTTAATACTTCTTCTACTAGACTATTATACTGTATCCTGCCAAAAATTAAAAGGCTTGTATATTTACTTCTGATTGCTGGTGAAAACAAGGTGAAATGAGGTATATCATATATCCGGAATATACCTTGAAAATTTGTTCCAGATTATATAAAAAACACCGGAAACATGTATGTTTCCGGTGTTTTTTATCGTTTGGAATATTTTAATTACTTGCCCATCTGAGCTGCAACTTCTGCTGCGAAATCTTCTTCCTTCTTTTCGATACCTTCGCCAGTTTCGAAACGAATAAATTTCTTAATGCTAACAGTTGCACCTACTTCTTTGGATATCTGCTCTAAATATTTTCCAACAGTCTGTTTTCCATCTTCTGCTCTTACATATACCTGATCTAACAGACAGATTTCTTTTAACTCTTTGCTTACACGTCCTTCAATCATTCCATTGATAACCTTTTCTGGTTTCTGGGATTCTTTCGGGTCGTTCATAATCTGTGCAAGAAGAATTTCTTTTTCATGTGCAATATATTCTGCACTGATTTCATTTCTGGAAACATATTTTGGGTTTAAAGCTGCAATCTGCATTGCAAGGTTTGTTAATGCCTCTTTTACCGCATCGTTTACAACTGAAGTTTCTGCTTCTACAACAACACCGATTCTACCACCGCTGTGTACATAAGAAACAACACATCCGTTTTCTGCAACAATTTTTTCAAATCTTCTAACTGTCAGGTTTTCACCAATTACTGCAATTTTATCTAATAATGCTTCTTTCACTGTCTTACTGGTATCTGCATTCCAGCTTTCAGTCATGAAGGCATCCATATCTGCTGCGTTAGAATTTACAGCCTGCTCTGCAACTGCTTTTACAAACTCCTGGAAAGTTTCATTTTTAGCAACAAAGTCTGTTTCAGAGTTAACTTCTACAACTGCTGCTGTGGAATCATCTTTTAATACGACAGCACAAAGACCTTCTGCTGCAACTCTTCCAGCTTTTTTCTCTGCTTTTGCCTGTCCATTTTTTCTTAAAAATTCAACTGCTGCTTCCACATCACCGTTTGTTTCATTTAATGCCTTTTTGCAGTCCATCATTCCTGCACCAGTTGTTTCTCTTAATTCTTTTACCATTGCTGCTGTAATAGCCATCTTTTTTTCCCTCCATTTAATTGTTCCATATTTTAATTGAGGACAGACAATATTGCCTGTCCTCTTTACATTTCAATTTTATATTACAGATTATGCTTCTTCTACAGTTTCTTCTGTGTAAGCTTCATCTGTTTCAATTGTTCCCTGGTTTGCTTCGATAACAGCATCAGCCATTTTAGCAACGATTAACTTTACTGCACGGATAGCATCATCGTTACCTGGGATAACGTAATTCAATTCTTCTGGATCACAGTTTGTATCACAAATACCAATCAGTGGAATTCCTAATGTATGAGCTTCCTGTACGCAGATTCTTTCTTTTTTAGGATCTACAATAAAGATAGCATCTGGAATTCTCTTCATGTTTTTGATTCCGCCAAGGTTCTTCTCTAATTTGTCCCATTCTTTCTTTAATGCAATAACTTCTTTTTTAGGAAGTACATCAAATGTTCCATCTTCTGCCATTGTTTCAATTGCTTTTAATCTTGCAATACGGCTCTGAATGGTCTTGAAGTTTGTCAGCATACCACCTAACCATCTTTCATTTACATAGAACATTCCACAACGTTCAGCTTCTGCCTTAATGGCATCCTGTGCCTGCTTCTTTGTTCCTACAAAAAGAACTGTACCGCCTTCTGTTGCGATATCAGAAACTGCTTTGTATGCTTCATCTACTTTACCTACAGATTTCTGTAAGTCAATGATATAAATACCATTTCTTTCTGTGTAGATGTATGGAGCCATTTTAGGATTCCATCTTCTTGTCTGATGTCCGAAATGAACACCTGCCTCTAATAATTGTTTCATTGAAATAACGCCCATTTTTCTTACCTCCATTGGTTGATTTCTTCCATATGCTTCTTTCTAAAAAGCTACCGATAGGGCACCGGCTTCTTAGTCCACATATGTGTATTTTATTTTTTCCTCAAAAATTATATCATAGAAAATGTTTTCTGACAATACCTATTCTGGTTTTTCTCCTAAAATTCTGATAATTTCATCCTGATCCACTCCCGCAGGAATCAGATGTACTCCTACCATAATATCCTGATCCTTTCCAGTGTCTGTCAAATACTTATTAAAAGCATCTGGATCCGGAATTAATCCAGCTTCAAATAATTTCTGACTTACTACATCCGAATACTCTCCCGGTAGAATCTCTATTGTCTTTGTTTCTGGTTCCTGTTCTTCTGGAATTGCCGGTTCCTCATTTTCCACCTTTGGCGGCTGACTCGCTTGATTATCCGACTCTTCATTTTTTTCTGTTTTATTATTATCCTTTGGAGTTTCTTTCTCCTCTTCTTTCTCTGGTTCTTTCTCATCAGCTGCCATCACCATGCCCAGTATTCTGGCACGTTCTATCACTTCTGCATCTGTCAATGTTGCTTTCTTATTTCCAGATAAAGCAATTCCCATTATAATTGCTGTACAAATTACTCCAATGCTCAGTCCACGCAAATAATATTTCAGCTTCATTACTACATATCTTCCTCTCTGAACAATCCGATTACCAGTTTTACTTCTCCAACTCCCATTCCCAATTGACGAGCAATCTCCACGAGATTTTTGCCTTCTTTATGCATGCTTAATATCTGTTGCTTCTGGTCTGTTACATCAGACTCTGGCTGTGCTTCTTCTTCTGGTTCTGCCACCTCTTCCAGTGGTTTTTCCTCTTTTGAAACTTCAGCCTGCTCTATAGGATGGTTCAAAAAATTCTGTGTTTCTCCTATAGTCTGTTCTACATTTTCCTGCAATTCTTCCAGGTTTATTGCTAATTGTGCAAGTTTTCCTGCATAGTTAGTCAGTTCCGAATGTTTATCATTCAACATACTATATAAAAACATAACTTCATTATGCGTCTTATTGATTGACTCTAATACAGTATCTGAGTACTCATTAATTGCCTGAATTTTTTCATTCGCCTCTTTATCTAAGGCACGCTCTACCTTCTCTGTAGACTGTTCAATTGACTGTTCAATAACTCCCTCAATCATATCATCTATTTTCTGCTCAGCCTCTTTCATATTGCGTTCTAAGATAATTTGTATCTCTGTCGTACTCAGCTCTGCCATTTTTTTGACTTCGCTATTGGAAAGTTTTTCCACAACAAAAAAGCTGGCAATCATCATAATAACTCCTATTACGATTAAAACGATCTCTATCGTTGTCATAACTTCTACCTATATTTTGATATCAAATCCACCAGCCATGGTCTTTGCTATCACCTTTCCATCTTTCTTTTTTTCTTTCTTTTTCTGCTTTTGATTATTGGTATACTCATTACTGCCTTTTTCCTTGGCATCATAACGTTTCTGATGGTTCTCAGCATCATCAGCATGGGTTACCTGTTGCATATGGCGTATCGTTTCCTTGCCAAACTGTGCCTGAATATTCTGTTGCTGCAGCACGGGTTTATTGTCCTCATTCTGCTTTAACGTACTTACATCCTGCGTTCTTTGAATCATTCCATTCACATCTACTGGTCTAATTGACATACCACCAACTCCTTTTACAATGGACGAATCACAATTTCTCCCTGATCTTTTACGAATTTTGAATAGGATATGGTTCCTTTCACATTCATGCTTACATCTGATATTGCAATGGAAACCCCCTGATATACACTTCCATTTACTTTTACTCTTGCAGTGGTTTCCTTCTGAATCTGCTCGTGCACCTTCATAAACTCTTCCCGCATTTGTTTAATCTCAGCCTGCTTTTCTTTATAGCTCTTTGCAATCATTTGTACTTGCATCACTCGTTCAGGGCTTACAAACTCTTTCCTGCCAATCTTTTCGCGATAATTGACAAGAGCTGGTTTCATCTTTTCCAATTCCTTATTTGTTTCCAGTATCTGCTTCTGTAATTGATTGTATTTTTCCTTAACCTCGGGAACCACCCCTACCTCAATCTGAGTTATACTTCCCATGGTTGATCCTATGGTCTGAGCTTCTACCATGTTTCCGGCACGAATTACTCCACCTGTTACAAAACCTTTTTTCCCATTGACCCGAACTTCACTTGCTGCCGATACCTGACTTTGTAATATGGTTCCCGCCTCAATAAATCCGCCCGAGATAACATTTGCATATTCTATAAATGTTGTAATAATATTTCCCTTTGCTTCTACTTTTCCTTTTGACATACCGTGAATACCACGCTTCACGATAACCTGACCTCCTGCAGACAAAAAGGCAGCTTCTACAACACCTTCTACAACAATATCTCCCTTTGCCTTCACTGAAAATCCTGTTTTGACATTTCCTTTTATATTTACATTTCCATTATATACAATATCACCTGTTCCATTGTCAACATCTCCCGGCACTTCAAACACACCGGATACAAACACCTTACCATTTACAAGACTTGCATGCCCTGTCAAATCAGAATGAAGTTCTGTCTTATCCTCCGAAATGGTAATATTATTACCAAACTCCAGTTTTAAGATTTTCTCCTGTCTGGCAGAAATGCTTCCTCCGAATACATCCTTTCCTGCCTCTCCCTTCACAGGTTCATGCAGTTTGGCCAGCAGTTCTCCTTCATCAACTTTACTTATGGTATTCAGTTCATGATAATTAACCGTACCATCTTCATTCATTTTGGGTTTCAAATTGGGATTGGTATTAAAAAAATACTCGATTTTGGCATCCGTTCCATGAATTGGAGGAATCCCCTTTGCCAGTACATAATTTGTACAGTATTTTCGTTCTTTCAGGAATTTTTGTATTTCCTCAGAACTGATTCCAACTATAACTTTCTGCACACGTAAATCACTGATAATATCTTCTGCCGTCATCAGCTTACCATTGTTAGAAGGGGGATAGAAACGACAAAAAGCCAGCATTTTATCACTGGAAACTGTTGTCTGAATCATTTCATTTTCATAAATTCCATTCCATTCCCCGACATAAATTTCCTCAGGTTCTTCGGCAGCATTTATCACCCGTTTCATCTCCAGCCGGTCATACCCATCTAGCTTTTTTTCATCCAGATAAGCCATTATTTCCTTAAGATTGACCGGCTCACCGTCTCCTTGAGGGGGATGAACAATAAGAAAGACTCCCGCCTCTCTCATATCCAGTTTAAAATACCCATTTCTAGCTTCCATAAACACCCTCCACCTTTAGTCTGATAATATCCCCATATATGGTCCCATAATCTTTTTCATTTTTGTCAATGCCTTCGTATGAAGCTGTGAAATACGTGATTCTGACACTTCCAAAATATTACTTATCTCTTTTAACGTTAAATCTTCATAATAATATAATGTAATTACTTTTCGTTCTTTTTCTGTAAGGCTCTCTAAGGACTGCGCCAATACTTTTTTTACTTCCTTTTCAGCAATGGCATCTTCCGGCTGCACAAAATGTGAATTTCTTTTTGCATCCATAACCGGTTCCATTCCCTGATCCACATACTCATTTAGAGAAACAAGATTCGTCACCTTCAACTGACTCTGCCAGTTGATTAACTCATCTTCACTTATACCTAATTCTCTGGCGATTTCTTCATCCAGTGCACTCCTGCCGGTCTCTGTTTCTATTATTCTGATTGCTTCATCAATTTTCTTCTGTTTCTGACGTACCGTCCTAGGAATCCAATCCATTTTTCGTATTTGATCCAAAATGGATCCACGTATCCTAAGACTCGCATATGTTTCAAATTTTACATCTTTATTTATGTCAAATTTATCAATCGCATCTATCAGTCCAAAAATTCCATAGCCAACCAAATCATCATATTCTACGTTATATCCCAAATACATACTGAGTCGTCCCGCTACAATTTTAACCAGAGAAGCATATTCAACTATAATCTGTTCTCTTAATTCTAACGATGGATTCTTATAAAATTCTTCCCATAATTGTTCTTTCTCTGTTGTCTTCATTAAAAGCCCCCAAGATTAGGTATTTTATTCTTCCTGTGAGGATTCTCCCTGAAATTCTTTCACGGCCTCTTCCTCCACTGCCTTATCCATGGCCACTTCTTTAACCTCTTCCTTGAAGTTCTTATCCAGAATCAATTTCACAACACAGCCAAGGACATAAAATATTACTAATACGATTATTAATGTCTTTAAAAACTGTACCGTTTCCATATGATTAACAACTCCGGCAATGCTGGTCATAAATCCTGCTACTAACATTATAACAGCAGGTATCTGTTTTGTCTTCATATGTCATCATCCTTTAAATTGATTTTAATATCTTTCCAACTGATTTTATACGGAATTCACCGGTTTCTGTATATAATTCCACAGTTCGTCCATAATTCTTTCCGATTTCTTCCGCCAACAGCGGAATTCCCATTTGTTTTAATTTAGCTTTGGAAGCCAGAGCATTTCTCTCTCCCACGTTTCCTACAGCTGAAAGTCCGCTTACCTCGAACATTCTGGCACCACCTGCTATTTTAGCCACCAATCTGCTCTTCTGCGCCCCAGCTGCCACCATTTTTCTCACCAGTTCTTCTATTCCTGTATCTGCAAATTTAGCTATATTTGTATTATTCCTCATCTGTGTACTATCTGGAAGCATAATATGAGCAAGCCCGCCAATTTTTTTCACTGGATCATATAGCGCTATCCCTATACAAGAACCAAGTCCCAGTGTCGTAATCATATCTGGCGCATTGCATATATTTAAATCTGCCATTCCAACCTTAATTGTGGCCATTATATCACTCCTTATATCTGGATCCCCAAAGATGTTAATATTTTATCATAAGAATCTATATCTGGTAGCAAAATGAAAAATCCCTGTATTTTCACCTCATCACCAAACTCTGTTTGAATTAAAAGTGCATTATCGCCAAATTGTCCAAATTGAATTGCTGGCACACTTAAAATCGCCCCTGCCATATCTATGGAAAGGTACGGAACAGATGATGTTATACATAAATTCGTCATGGTTGACAGTGCTGACAAATAAGAGCCGGAAATAATATTTCCAATTTCTTTTAATGCGGACAAATCCATTTCATTAAACTCTTCATTATAATCATCCGGTCTTCCCATAAGGCGGTTTACAAGATAGTGTGCAGATTCCATCTTCAGTAAAAACATCATACTTCCACTGATATCGCTCTCTACCTCCAGATAAATCCCTACAATAGTATCTTCCTCTGCTGATATTGCTGTCGGAAGCTCCTGAAATGTAAGCAGTTCTACTTTTGGTACATCCATATTGATTCTTAAACTCAACATATTGGATATGGCTGTAGTTGCATTTCCAGCCCCAATATTTCCTATTTCTCTTAGTACATCGACATACATATCATTTACTTGATTTAAGTCAAACTTAGCCATAGCCCTCTCCATTTCCTTTATTGTGAACAGGCTGTTGCTAAAGCCCAAACCTTTCCGCAACAGCCGTTAATGTCCATAAATCTTATTTATATATTTTCTTTCTCTTCGATAACTGCAGTGATATCAAAAAGAGAAATCAGTTCTTCGCCATGTTTCCCAATTCCATTGATAAAATTGCTCTTTTCATCTTTTGCATTTACAGCAACTTTATCAATTTCCTCATCTCCCAGTGTCACAACTTCTTTCACCTGATCAATAATAATTCCCAATGCTCCATGCTCCTCAATTTTCAGGATGATAATTCTGGATGCATCTGTAAATTCATCTGGCTCCAGTCCCATCTTTGTACGGATACTCATAACAGGAACTATTTCTCCACGGAGATTGATAATACCTTTAAAATAACTTTGCGCCTTTGGCACTCTCGTGATTTTCTGCATACGCACGATATTGTCTACATAGCTGATATCTATACCATACTGTTCGCTTCCAATCTTTACTACTATAAATTGCTTTTTATCATTATCCAATATTGCTACGTTACTCGCCATTCCAAACACCCCCTACATCAATGTATTTGCATCTAAGATTAATGCTACTTCACCATCACCAAGAATGGTTGCACCACTGATAATCTTATTATTGTTAATGTATTTTCCGATGGATTTAATAACAATTTCCTGCTGCCCCATTAAATTATCTACTACGAGACCTGCAAATTTTTCACCTCTTCTAACAATAACAACGGTAAGACTTTCTTTTTCTTCTTCTACGGGTTCCATATCCAAAATCTGTTCCAACCGGATTAACGGTATAACGGAACCACGGATGTGAATAACTTCTTTTGCCTGTACATATTTAATTTCACTTACTTCAATATCTTCAATTGTCTGGATAGAACCTAAAGCAATTGCATACTTCTCTTCATGTACTTCTACCATTAATGCCTGAATAATTGCTAATGTCAATGGTAATCTTACGATAAACTTCGATCCTTCACCGAGAACGCTCTTTACTTCCACATCTCCGCCTAATGCTTCAATATTGGATTTTACTACATCAAGTCCTACACCTCGTCCTGAAACATCAGAAATCTCTTTTGCCATAGAGAAGCTTGGCATAAACAGGAAGTCAATAATCTCTTTCTGGCTCAGTGCTTCTACCTGCTCCGGCGTAACAATACCACGTTCAATGGCTTTATCCCTTATACGATCTGTATCAATTCCGTTACCATCATCACTTACTTCAATGATAACATTATTTCCTTCCTGAAATGCGTTCAGGCAAATCGTTCCTGACTCCGGTTTACCTCTTCTTAAACGTACTTCGCCATTTTCCAGACCATGATCTGCTGAATTACGAAGCAGATGCTGCAATGGATCTCCAATCTGGTCTACTACGGTTCTGTCTAATTCTGTGTCCTCTCCAGTCATAACCAGTTCCATTTTCTTGTTCAGCTTCTTAGCCAAGTCACGAATCATTCGTGGGAACTTGTTAACTACACTTTCAATTGGCACCATTCGCACTTTCATAACGGACTCATGCAGATTCGTTGTGATTCTTTCCAGGAATTCAATCTGTTCATGGAATGTTTGGCTCTGCTGACTGTCTCCTTCTGCATTACCGATGGAAACCAATGAATTCTTTGCAATAATCAATTCACTAACCTGGTTCATCAACGTATCAAGCTTCTCGATATCTACACGAACTGTACGATTTGTAACCGGTTTTCCTGTTGTCTGCTTTTTCGCCGGTGCTGCTGCTTTCGTCTGGGTTTTTACTGCTGGTGTTGTTAGCGTACTTGCTGCTGCCGGAACAGCGCCTTCTTCTTGTTTTGCCTCGGCCGCTTCTTTTTCCTCTACTACCTTCGTCATCTCACTGTATTTTACACTTCCACCTACAACCTCTGCAATTTCGGAAACCGACCTTGATACTTCAAGGATTTTATCAAGAGATGCTTCTTCTGTCTCCATGAAAAAGCTGAAATTATCATCAAATCTCTCGTCTTCGATATCCTCAGAACTTGGTTCAAACACTAAAATGTTTCCATAATCTTCTACTGCCTTAAACACTAAAAATGCTCTCGCAGCCTTTAACAGGCAATCTTCCTGAGTGTATACGGTAATTCCGTATACATTCATGCCTCTTTCTTCCGCCTCTTTAATCTCGTTCTTCTCTTTTTCAGATAATTCTGCGTCAAAATATCTCTTCTTATATTCTGTAAAAGAACCCTCTTCCGTTTTTGCTTCCGGCTGGGATTCAGCTTTTCCCTCATTGGATACAATTCCAGTTCCGGCTTCCAAAATTTCGTTCAGTTCTTTGATAATTGCTGCATTATCCTCTGTTCCTTCATCGGAACTTTCTTTTACATTTTCCAGATATCCATCAATCGCATCCAAACACTGGAATAATACATCTACCAGTCCGCTGGTTACTTTCATGTTCCCACTACGGACTTCCTGAAATACATTTTCCATAACATGGGTCAAATGCTGCATACGTTTGAATCCCATGGTTCCCGCCATTCCTTTTAAGGAGTGTGCGGCACGGAAAATCTCATTAATTGTATCCATATTATCCGGTTCTTTTTCCAGACTCATTATACAATCTGATAATTCCTGTAAGTGCTCGTTTGTTTCATCGATAAAAATCTCAAGATATTGGCTTACATCCATATTAATGTACCCCCACATTCTTAATAATTGTTGGCGCAACTTCCGTTATTGGAACCACTTCATTTACTACACCAGCATCTGTAATTGCTTTTGGCATACCATATACTACACAGGTCTGGGCATTTTGAGCTATTACATGAATCGGTTTTTTCTGTTGCAGAGATAATATCCCTTTTGTCCCATCTGCCCCCATCCCGGTTAGAACAACGCAGACAATTTCGTCAAAACCGCTTGTCCGCAAAGATTCATATGTAAGATTGGCACAGGGTTTCAACCCTCCGATTGCAGGCTCATCATTTAAGCGAATTCGGTGTCCACCATCTGCATTTTTGATAATTACCATATGCTTTCCACCTGGGGCTATGTATACCCACCCCTTTTTCAAATCATCTCCATCTTCTGCTTCCTTTACAGAGATTTCACTGATTTCATTCAGGCGCTCTGCCATAGATTTTGTAAATCCTTTTGGCATATGTTGCACAAGAATCATAGGTGCATCTAAACTCTTAGGAAGCATGGGAATTACACTCTGTAATGCCTTTGGTCCTCCTGTAGAACATGCCAGCGCAATCAGCTTCTTGTAAGCTTTTCCAGATTTTTTTGCTGTCCTGTCACTTACTTTGCTGGTAACTGTTTTTACCAGAGGCTTCACTGCAGTAGAAGATAACCGCACTGCACTCTCATTATTCAATACAGCATTTAACACACTCACCAATTTCGTCTTAAATTCTTCTCCTTTTGCCTCTATAATATTATATGGTTTCGCAACAAAATCAACTGCTCCTCGCTCCATGGCCAGCATGGTTACGCCTGCCTCGGTAGATGTACTTACCATAATAACGGTTGCGCTAATACGTTCCTGTTGCAATTTTTCCAGTAATTCCAGACCATTCATCCTTGGCATATTCACATCAAGAACAACCGCATCATACCTGGTTGTCTTTAATCTACGATATGCTTCCAGACCATCTTTGCAGATATCTTTTGCCTGAAATCTACTATCTGAATTGATTATATCACAAATGACCCTTCTCATAAGTGCAGAGTCATCAACTATTAAAATATTCTTTTTCATAATATCATCCTTTTTGCCTGTTCTTGCGTTCCTGCTCAAAAATGTATTTAATAATCATTTCACGTTTTTCCTGATCTTCTGTTGAAAACTGTACACGGTACTCATATTTCTTGTTTTTCTTTGTGTCTGAATTATTCTCTACTTTCGTACAGGACAATACCCACGCTGCAATTTCCAGTAACTTACCGTTCTCTCCAACGCCAAGAAGGATGCGAACTAAGAGGTATGTACCCTTTTCTACCTCTTCTTCTCCAACAAACCGAATTCCTCCACCACTTAAATCAACTGCAATCCCCAAACGCATCTGTTCATCAGGAAATGACTCATGGTGACGAGCCTTCAATTCTTCTATCTCTTCTATCTGCGCTTCCTCTTCTGTAATAGGCATATATTCCATATCTACCGCACATTCAAACCGAAAATACTCTCTGCGCTGAAATTTTTCCAGCGAACTCTTAGGTTCAATTAAAAGCATATACAGATTATTAACTTTATACCGTTCCTTTACCTGTGCTACACATCGATAAAGACCTTTTTGAGTGTAAAAAATAAATTCATACCGGATTCCAGTAGAAAGCAATACCATCTTTCCCCTATCCATAGGCATGGATATTTCTAATAAATCATCTGGCTTAATATCCTGCACTTTGCTCTTATATACCTTCGCCATCTGCCCCTTTTTGCGTTCCTGCTCTACCTTGTGTAGAACGCGGACATCAATTTTATCACCTATGTTTATTATATTGGAATCCATTCTGCACCTCTATCCTTATTTTCTCTTATAAATGAAACCTGAAAACAATTGCGCAATTCCTTTCTTTTCTTGGAATTGATTTTCTTTTTCTCCCAATAAATCTCCTGTTAAAATCTCAAATGCTCTGGAAATCTTTGCTTCCGGATATAAAATAGTCACCGGTTTCTGCTGTCTTACTGCCTTTTCTAACATAACATCCTGCGGAAGCATACCCAAATATTCCAGATTTCCATCTAAAAATTGTTCTACTACAGCATTCAGTTTTTTAAATACAGCCCTTCCTTCTTCCCTGGATGCAACTCGATTGGAAATTATTTTAATATTTCTCTCATTCCAATTAAATTTAGGATTTCTGTATAAGGCTTTTAATAAGGAATAAGAATCTGTTAATGAACTTGGCTCGGGCGTTGTAACCAAAAAAATTTCCGGACTTGCCAGCACAAATTCTAACACATTGTCTGCTATTCCCGCTCCAGTATCTATAATAATGACATCTGCTATCTGATCCAACTCCTTCAGGTTACTAATCAAATATGATATCTGCTCCTTCGTAAGATTATTTACTCCTGCAATACCTGAACCTCCAGATATAAAACCAATCCCCAATGGTCCTGGTGTTATAATATCACGAATATTCTTCCCCCGGTAAATCAAATCACTAAGATTATATTTGGGAATTGCACCAAACATAACCTCAACATTTGCCAGACCAAAATCTGCATCAATAATAATTACCTCTTTTCCGCATTTTTTCATCTGAACAGCCAGATTTACCGCTACATTTGATTTACCTACTCCCCCTTTTCCACTGGTCACAGTAAAAACTCTCGCCTTTGTATCCGATTGCTGGTTTTTCTGTCTCACCATATTTCTTAACTGCTCTGCCTGATCCATAAACTATTTTCCTCCAAGCAGAATTTTCACATTTTTCTGCATATTGAAAATTTCGATATCTTCCGGTACATTCTGACCATATGTTACATAGGACAAATCGGCACCTGTATATAATTTCATATTTAAAATATTTCCGTAATATGTGGTCTCATCCAATTTAGTAAATATCATCTTAAAGTTGAAATTTTCTTTGTAGGAATCAACAATTTCTTTCAAATCATGATATTTGGTGGTTGCACTCAACACAAGATATATTTCTTTTTCATATTCTTCTGCTGATCCTAAAATAAGATTCTTAATGTCATCTCCCTGCTCTTTATTTTTATGGGAAAGTCCTGTGGTATCTATCAATACCAAATCGTATTCCTTCCATTCTTTCAGTGCTTCATTCAACTCTTCCGGAGAATAAATCACTTTTATGGGAGTGCCAAGGATATTTGCATAGGTACGAAGCTGATCTGCTGCGGAAATACGATATGTATCCGCTGTCAGCAGTGCCACCTTTTTTCCTTTTTCCACTTTAAACCTAGAGGCAATTTTTGCAACAGTTGTCGTCTTCCCTACTCCGGTAGGTCCAATAAAAAATACCAGCTTAGGTTTGTTTTCTGATAACTCAATAGGCTGCGGCTGCCCGAATTTCAATATCATTTTCTGATAAATACTAGACAAAATATAATCTACACTAGAACCACTTTTTCTTACAGTTTCCACTTCGTCCATAATTTGATTTACATATTTTTCATCTACTTCATTTTCCAATAATATACTATAAATCATTCTCATAAACTTCAGATTTTCATTCTCTGGAGGTTCCGGAGATGATGATTCCTCTGGTGACAATTTCTTTTCAAGAAAATTCTGAATACTTTCCAGTTTTTCTTCCAGATTATTCTCTGTAGATGTTTCTTTTTTTGCTTCATTTTTTAGTTTTTCTTCTACAGATGACCATACGCTTTCTGCTATGAGAGACTGTGATTTTATTGCTTCACTTTTATGTGGTTCTTGTCGTGGTATGGAAATCTCTTCATTAGCAGAAATGTCAATTTTTCCTATTTGAGGCTGCTCTATTTTATTCTTTGCTGTTGCTTTCTCTGCCTCCTCCATTGCAGCTGTAATTTCATATGTGCTGCTTTTAAAAGCCTTAAACAGACCCTTGGGCTTCACTTCTTTTATATTCATTATTACTGTCCCTACCCCTAATTCCTGCTTTGCTTTTAAGGTAGCTTCTTCTTCTGTTTTTCCCTGAAACTTTTTTATTGTCATGAAAGGCTCACCATCCCTACTGATTGTAATTCAATGTTTGACTCTACTTCATTGTAGGAAACAACTATTAAATCTTTAAAATAATCTTCTGTTAATTTCTTAAAGTACATACGTACAATTGGCGACGTAATAATAATAGAGCTCTTGCCTAAATTCTCCAACTTGGCAACCTCTGTTTCCATAGAAGCCATCACTGCTTTGGTCTTTTCCGGTTCCATTGTCAGATATGCCCCTTGTTCTGTCTGTTTTACAGATGCCATGATTTCCTGTTCCACCTTCGGATCCAATGTTACCACACTTGTAACTTCATTCGCTGGAAAATACTTACTGGAAATTGCACGCTTCAGACTCTGTCTTGCATACTCTGTCAATACATCCGTATCACGAGTGGTTGCCGCATGATCTGCAAGTGTCTCAAAAACAGTGAGAAGATCTCGGATAGAAATCCCTTCTCTCAGCAAATTCTGCAAAACCTTCTGAATCTCACCAACACCAAGCAGCTTTGGGATCAACTCATCTATAAGTGTTGGATTATTTTCCTTAACATTATTAATCAGATTCTGTACATCCTGTCTTGTCAGAAGTTCATCAATATGACTTCGGATTACTTCTGTCAAGTGAGTTGCAATAATCGACGGAGGATCAACCACAGTATAGCCAAGGCTCTCTGCACGCTCTCTCTGACTTTCTGTAATCCAGAGTGCAGGAAGATGAAATGATGGCTCAAATGTTGGGATTCCAGATATTTCTTCCTCTACAAATCCTGGATTCATCGCCATATAATGATCAAATAAAATTTCTCCCTCTGTCACCTGTATTCCTTTGATTTTTATAATATACTGATTGGGGTTCAGCTGAATATTATCACGCAGTCGTATAATCGGTACTACTGTACCCAATTCTAATGCAATCTGGCGTCGTATCATAACCACACGATCCAGCAAGTCTCCTCCCTGGCTTACATCTGCAAGTGGGATAATACCATAACCAAATTCCAGTTCGATGGGATCAACCTGCAGTAATGAAACTACATTTTCCGGCTTCCGAATCTCTTCTGCCTGATCCTCGACTGTGTCTACTTCCTCTTCAATTGCATCTATTGCAATTGTATTCTCCACACTTCGCCCACTTATAATAAAAGCAACTCCAAATGCAATAAATAATCTCCAGTCCAAAGGAGTAGTAAGGCCTAAAAATATCATAACTACACCTACAATATATAATACTTTAGGAATTCCAAACAGCTGTCTTATTAATGCTTCACTGAAATCAGCCTCTTTTGATGCCTTTGTTATTAGAATACCTGTCGCCAACGAAATCAGCAGCGATGGTATCTGGCTGGAAAGTCCGTCACCGATGGTAAGAATACCATACTGGCTCATGGCATCTCCTATTTCAAGACCCTGACGTGTCATTCCCATAGCGGTACCACCAACCAGGTTGATAACGGTGATGAGAACGCCGGCCATGGCATCTCCCTTTACATACTTAGTTGCACCATCCATCGCTCCGAAAAAACCGGATTCCTGCTGTATTTTTTCACGACGCTCTCTTGCCTGTTTTTCAGTGATTACTCCTGTATTTAAATCAGCATCAATCGCCATCTGCTTACCTGGCATAGCATCCAGTGTAAATCTTGCTGTTACTTCCGCAACACGCTCTGAACCCTTATTAATTACAACAAATTGGATAATTGTTAAGATAACGAATATAATTGCACCAATAATTAAATCATTTCCACCTACAAACTCACCAAACGTACGTACTACGTTTCCCGGATCTCCTGTACTTAAAATCAAACGGGTGGATGAAGTGTTCAGGGAAATTCTAAAAATAGTAGTAAACAGTAATAAGGTTGGAAAAAAAGACATTTCCAGTATCTCTTTTACAAACAATGCATTTAACAGTATTACTAGTGCAACTGATACATTGAGTGCCAACATAATATCCAATAAAATAGACGGAATAGGAATGATAAAGAAAAGCACTGCTGCCAATATATATAGTGCGATTCCTACATCTGTCTTCTTCATGTTCTTTCCTCCTCTGTCTCTTTAAAATTATTTATTCTTCAGACTATAAACAAAAGCAAGCACCTCTGCTACTGCCTGATATAACTCCGGCGGAACTTCTGCCCCAATATTTACGTTGGCATACAGCATTCGCGCCAAAGGCTTGTTTTCTACAATTTCAATGTTATTTTCTCTTGCTACTTCACGGATTTTCATTGCAAGGTATTCCTCTCCCTTTGCAATAACAACAGGTGCAGTGTTTTGATCCCCATCATATTTAATTGCAACTGACAAATGGGTTGGGTTTGTAATAACTACATCTGCCTTAGGAAGATCCTGCATCATACGCCGTTGGGATACCTCACGCATTTTGGAACGCTGCCGGCCTTTTATTTCGGGATTTCCCTCTGTGTTCTTATACTCATCTTTTACTTCCTGTTTGGTCATCTTCATATCTTCTTTAAACTTACGTTTCTGATACAACCAATCTGCAACTCCAACCACCAGATATACAATTGCAATCTTCATTCCAGTGTCAATGACGATACTTCCTATCAGAATGATAACCTGAAGCAGTGGAATATCATATAGAAGAAATAATTCATCCTGATGATCTTCTACGGAGGTATATGCCACATACATAATCACTCCTATTTTTGCAATTGATTTTACCAGTTCAAACAAGGAGTCCTTGGAAAACATTCTCTTAAATCCACTCATTGGATTTATTTTACTAAATTTAGGTTCCATTGCCTTCGTTGAAATCTTCCATCCAACCTGTACTATACTAATCAAAATACAGCACACTACAGCTATTAAAAATACCGGTGCCAAAATCTTTAGGATAATACCCATAACATTATTGACTACTGTTGTGGCTGTAAGAACTGTCACCTCTCCTGCACTGTCATTTACGATATCTGGTATCTTATTATACAGTGTTGGAAAAATACTTAACATATTCTCACCAATATAAGATATAAATAATTTCAGTACTACAAATAACGCAATTAAATCGACGGCAGAGCTTAGTTCTTTACTTTTGGACACCTGCCCTTTTTCTCTGGCATCTTTTAACTTCTTGGCAGTTGCCGGTTCGGTCTTTTCCCCGCCTTCTCCATCTTTTGCAAACCACTGAAGATTATACTCTATGAAAAAATACTTTTTTTCTTCCACTCTAATACATTCCTTCAATCATTGAAATCATCATTTTCTTCATTTCCATAAAAATGAAGTTTGAAATATTTGGTAATAACACAATGGTAATAAGCATAATGGTTAGACCAAGTAAAAGCTTTAGCTGAATACCTACAGAGAACATGTTCATCTGCGGTGCAACCTTTGCCATTATTCCCAGAATACAGCTTAGAATCATATTGGTAGCAAAAACCGGCAATACAATACGAAATCCTATCACCATTAAATCTGTCATATACATGGACATGGTCCCCAAAAGGTGTTCCCACTGAAAGATGCTTCCATTAATCGGAATCACCTCATAAGAATCAATCAGGGCTCTTAAAATATAATGATGCATATTGGTAACCATTAACAATATCATAATAAAATAGTTATACAGCATCCCTGAAATTGACGATTGTGTATTGGTCGTGGTATCAAACATATCCATCATGGCCAGACCAATTTCCATATCAATAATTTTACCAGACAATAAAACAATGGAATTACAAATATTTGCCGCAAATCCAATGAGCAATCCTGTAATTCCTTCCTTCAAGATGATGATGGCGAATTCTATTACTCCGGAATATTCCATTGGTTCCTTCGGCAGTATCATCTGGTACATAATAATAGCCACTATTGCTGAAAAACCAATCTTAACACGCCTTGGGGTGTTATTCATTCCAAAAAAAGGAGCAATAGATACAAATGACGCAATCCTTACCAATATCATCAGAAAATATTCAAATGTATATAATGAAAATTCATAACTTACCATAGTTGTCCAATCTATCGCAGATACAGGCTGAAATTACTCCACAAATCAGTCATAAAGCCTGTCATATTTTCCAGCATCCAGCCGCCCACCAGCATCAACCCCAAAAATACCGCAATAATCTTTGGTACAAATGTCAGTGTCTGTTCCTGAATAGAAGTAACTGTCTGAAAAATACTGACAATTAGACCTATAATCAAGGATATCAACAACAATGGTGCTGACGTTTTTATAATAATATACAGCGCTTCTTTTGCTATATCAAGTACCTGTCCTTCTGTAATCATAACCTTTCACCTCTATCATCAATAAAACGTCTTTACAAGATTGCCAATTACTAAATCCCAGCCATCTGCAAGAATAAATAACAAGATCTTAAAGGGCAGGGAAATCGTGGTTGGGGGTAGCATCATCATACCCATAGACATGAGAATAGAGGCCACTACCATATCAATTACGATAAATGGCACAAAAATCAAAAACCCTATAATAAATGCCGTTCTCAATTCACTAATAACAAAACTTGGAATAATCACGGTCATCGGGATATCATCTACGTTCTCTACATCTTCCAGCTTTGCAATATCACAAAACAATTCCAAATCACTCTTCTGTGTCTGTGAATACATAAACTCCCTTAATGGAATAATCCCTCTTTCCAATGCTTCTTCCTGGGAAATTTGATTTGCATCAAATGGCTTAATTGCAGTCTCATTGATTTCTGTGAAAATCGGATTCATAATAAATAACGTTAAAAATAATGCCAAACCGGTTAATACCTGATTAGGAGGTGTTGTCTGAGTGCCAATTGCATTTCGCACAAAATGCAGGACAATAATGATTCTGGTAAAAGAAGTCAGCATAATCAGAATTCCTGGTGCAAGGGAAATCACCGTAAGTACCAGCAAAATTTTTATATTCCCCGAAAAATCACCCTCATCGTTATTCCACGATATATTTAGTCCATTGGTCGAATCAGAAGTTGCACTCTTAGCTCCGTCCGGTGTGGAGTTATCCAATTGTTTCACCTGATTAGCAGTATCGTCGGTTAATCCTTGATTTGCTTCTGTCGCATGTACATTCTGTCCTAAGCTTAAAACCAACGCCAAAACCAACCAAATAGTCCCAAGCGCAAAGGAAGCACTACAATATATTTTTTTCAGCCTATTCATAAAACTTTGCCTACTTCCCAGGGAATTTTCCCTTCAGTTTTTCTAAAATCTCCTGAAAGTCTGGATTGCCAGTTGACGCTTTCTCTCCTTCTACCGGAAGCCACGTCAACTGTTCCTCTGTCAGTTCTGTCAATGCAGTAATATTATCTTTGCAAACTGCGATTGCCAGATATTTTTCTCCAATCTGGATAATCTGAATAAATTTATTGTTATTCACACGAAAAGTTTCAACCACTCTCATATTCTTATTGCCCATGGCTCTCCGCTGATTACCAGCAAGCCATTTTGTTGTAAAATATGTAATTACCAGCACAAAAAGAAATATAAATAGTACACTTATTAATTGTATGAAACTTTCCCATCCTGAAGATATTTCAAGTAAAATCATATTAGCCTACTACTTTTTTTACTGCTTCGAGCACACGCTCTGCCTGAAATGGTTTTACAATAAAATCTTTTGCTCCAGACTGAATTGCTTCAATAACCATTGCCTGCTGTCCCATTGCAGAGCACATAATAACTGCAGCTCCTGGATCAGCTGATTTGATTTCTTTTAATGCCTGAATTCCATCTTTCTCCGGCATGGTGATATCCATCAATACTAAATCTGGTTTTGTTTCATTGTACTTTTCTACTGCTCGTACTCCGTTCTCCGCTTCCCCTGCGATTTCATACCCATTTTTGGTTAAAATGTCTTTAATCATCATCCTCATAAATGCTGCATCATCACAAATTAAGATATTCTTTGCCATATGTTTTTTCTCCTTAATATCATTTTTTATAATATTTCTTAATTATTTATTATCTCTGTAATACGGATTCCAAAGCTTTCTTCTATTACTACGACTTCACCTTTGGCAATATATTTTCCGTTTACCAATACATCAATAGGCTCCCCAGCAATCTTATTTAATTCTATGATTGTACCTGGTGCAAATTCCAAAATTTCTTGAATGGATTTGCTTGTCCTGCCTAATTCTACGGTTACTTCCAGCGGTACATCCATAATCAATCCGATGTTCTCCTGCTGTGTAATGGGGTTAAAATCTCCGGCAAACGCCTGGAACTGTGCCGGCTGAACATTTACCGGCTGCTGCGTATACATTTGTTGTGTCATATTATTCATAGGCGCTCCCATCATTGGCTGTTCCATCATCGGCTGCATTTGCGGTTGTGGCTGCTCCTGCATCGGTGGTGCCATCTGTGGCATCGGCTGCGGTATCGGCTGTGTTGCGGTTTCTGTAGAAGAAACATCATCTTCCATTGTTTTGGCAACACCTGCACACATTTCTTTTGCAAATGAGAATGGAAACAACTGCATAATCTCACTATTCACCAAGTCTCCGATTTCCATTTTAAAAGAAATCTTCACGAATTGTCCAGATAAAAATTCTGCAATTCCAGTTTCATCCACGGTATCCTTTAAGTCAATTAAATCTGCCGCTGGTGGACTGATATCTATCATCTTATTTAACATAGATGATAGTGATGTAGCCGCTGAGCCCATCATCTGATTCATCGCCTCACTGATGGCACTCAAGTGCAATTCTCCCAACTCTCCATCAATATTGGTTCCATCGCCTCCCATCATCAAATCTGTAATAATCTTAACATCCCCTTCTTTGAGAACTAAAAGATTACTGCCATCAAGTCCCATGGTATAAGCAATTCTAATAAATACACAGGGTTTCTCATATGCATCTACTATATCCTCCCAAGAAGCAAAGGACACTACCGGGGTGGAAATTTCAACCTTCCGGTTTACCAATGAAAACAATGTTGTTGCGGCTGTTCCCATACTTATGTTGGAAATTTCTCCTATCGCATCTATCTCATCTGGTGTTAAATCATTTTCACTATTTTCTGCCATTTTTGTAATATCGTCACCGACATCATCATTTAATAGCGCATTAATCTCTTCCTGTGATAACGTACCGTCCATACTCTCACTGCTCCTCTCTGATTACTGATGTAACTCTTACTGCATATTGATCCCCTGATGCACCAGGCAGAGCAGTAAATTTCTTAAGATTACCAACGAATACATCCAATTCCTGATCTACCTTAGCATTCAGCCGGATAATATCTCCAGCCTGAAGATTGATAAAATCATTTACGGAAATGGCACTACTTCCCAGCACTGCTTTTACAGGCATGGGTGCTTTTGATATCATTGCCTCTATCGCTTCGGTATATTGCTTTTCGTCACGTTGCTGCATGTTAGAATACCAATATTTTGTATTCAGTTTATCCATAACATCTTCCAATGTAATATAAGGAAGACAGATATTCATCATTCCTTCTACTTCTCCAATTTTAATATTGATGGTAATAATCGCTATCATTTCACTTGGAGAAACAATCTGTGCAAACTGCGAATTTGTTTCTATCCGCTCCAGCCGTGGATGAATATCCTGAACACTTTCCCAGGGCTCTCTCAAAAGATTGATACATACATTCATAATTCTCTCAATAATCAATAATTCAATCTCTGAAAACTCTCTGTTGCGTTCCAATGGCTCTCCTGTGCCACCTAACATTCGGTCTACCATCGCATATCCCAAATTCGATGCCAGTTCCACAATAATATTTCCCTGCATCGGCGCAAAGTTAACAATTCCAAGAAGCACCGGATTAGATAAGGCATTCGAAAATTCAAAATACGTAACTGCCTCTGAGTTCATTACCTCAACCTGAATATTCTTTCTTAAGTATACCGGAAGATTCGTGGATAGTAACCGACCATAATGCTCAAAAATCATTTCCATGGTTCTAAGATGTTCTTTTGAAAACTTTGCAGGTCTTGCAAAATCATAATTTTTAACCTGCTTCTCACCAGTATCTTTTATTTCATCTACATCCAGTTCTCCACTACTCAGAGCTGTCAGCAGACTGTCTATCTCATTTTGCGATAAGACCTCTCCCATTTTCTTCACCACCTGACATTCGTACTGCTTTTATACCTTTAACTATAATTAAAATCTGAAAATGCAACGCTTACAATAAAATCGGAATCAAACATCTTACGCAGGCTCTTTAAAATTTCTTTCTGAACTCCAGCTGTGTCTTCTCTCAAATCTTCAATCGTGTGACTTGATACAATCTTATTGATTTCATCTTTGATTAAACCTTCTTTCGCACTAATTTCTTCTGCGCCGGGATAATCTTTATTCTTGGTATCTACTGCAAGGGATACCGCCATCATTGCATAATGATCTTTTCCATCTGTACTTTTCAGATTGATTGTCATTGAATTGCCCTCTGCAATTTTCACTTCTTCAATCTGATCCATCGGAACACTGATTTCGCCTTCTTCTTTTGCGCTTTCCAGATTCAAATCAATGGCAGAGCATACTTTTGTAATAAGCTCATTTGCCTTCTTTGTCTGGGGTATAACGGAAATCATAATGATTGCTGTTAAAATCAAGTTAGCAAGTACTAATGCCAGAATCAAAACACTCATCAAATTCTTTTTCATACTGTCTTTCCTTTCTAATTAGAATTATAGGAATTATATATTTTAATCTCTACCCGACGATTTCTTGCCCTTCCTTCTGGCGTTGAATTGTCGGCTATAGGATTATACTCTCCACATCCCGTTGCCCTTATTTTGGCTGGTTCCAAAGATGTTTTGGATAATACATAATCTTTTACAGAGTGCGCACGATAAGACGAAAGGATATCGTTACTATCATACTTTTGGTTATGTATCGGAAGATTGTCTGTATGTCCTTCAATATAAACTCGGTTACTGTCATAGCTTTGCAATATTGCAGACAATTTATCTACTAAGGGTAAAGCTTCATTGCGGATTTCGGATTTTCCTGTATCAAATAACAGTGCTCCGTTTAATGTAAGCATCGCGTACTGTGCATTCACTTCAACCTCCACCTGATCGGCAATTTGCTGCTTCTCAAGCTCAGCTTCAATATCATCCGCCATCTTCTCAGACTCTTTTAACCCTGCTTCTTCATATTCTTCTTTTATACCCTGTCCTTCATCTGCTCCCTGGCTCTCTCCTGTTTCCTGTCCTTCTGCTCCCTGGCTCTCTCCTGTTTCCTGTCCCTCTGCTCCCTGGCCTTCTTCTGCCTCTTGTCCTTCTTCTTCTCCCTGGCCTTCAGCTTCCCCTTCTCCTGAAGAATTAGCCTCCTGATAATATTCGTCTAAAAATTCAAGCTGACTTACCCCGGCTGAAACCAGCATACCATCACCCATGGAACTTCCTCCGGAAGGCATGATACTAAAACTATTCTGCAGGGACACCACCATTGCCTCAAATTTTTCTGCATCTACGGTAGACATAGAAAACAACAGCACGAAAAAGCATAACAGCAGATTCATTAAATCAGCAAATGTAGTTATCCAGCCTCCGCCTCCGCTCTGCTGGGGTTCTGCTTTTTTTCTAGCCACTATTCTTCACCTCCGGGCTGCTCCGACATGCTTTGACGCATTTTCGGAGATAAGAAGGATTTTAATTTTTCCTCTATTACACGGGGATTCTCTCCTGCCTGAATAGACAAAAGACCTTCCACCGTAACTTCCTTCACCATAATTTCCCTGTCGTTATTAATTCTTAATTTGTTTGATATAGGATTACATAACCAGTTTGATATCAGTGAACCGTATAATGTTGTAACCAATGCAACCGACATATCTCCTCCAATACGGCTAGGATCTGCCATATTTTTCAGCATGTTAATCAAACCAATTAAGGTACCAATCATACCCCAGGCAGGACCTAATTCTCCCCACTTATCCCAGAATGCAATCACCTTATTATGCCTCATCTCTATGCAGGTTAAATCTGTTTCTAAGATACCCCTTACCAATTCGGGGTCTGTTCCATCTACAACCAGCATAATACCTTTTTTAAGAAATTCGTCCTCAATTCCATTTGCTGCTTCTTCTAAAGCCAGAAGCCCCTCTTTTCTTGCAACATTGGACAATTCAATAACATTCTTAATAACTTCGCTTATATCGCTTTTTGTATCTTTAAAAATCATCAGAAAGGACTTCAGTCCATTCAAAAACTCGTCCAGTTTAAAAGAACAAAGAACTCCCGCGAGAGACCCGCCAATGGTAATAATTACCGATGGTCTATCCCACATATTCCACATTGCTGCAACGCCATCATCACCACTGGAAACGCCGTATACGAACATTACAACACCCATTATCAATCCAACCAAAGATGCTATATCCAAATCTGCCACCTACCTTTTCATCCGTGAAATGTATTCTATCCTTAATCATTCTGTCTTCATCCATGGAAGCCCAGTTGTCATAAACTCTCTCTTGTATAATACTACTAAATTTTTAATCTCTTGTCTACTTTCTTTTACAATTATTTTTTTCCCAGTAACAAAAGAAATGACAGTATCGGGTGTCTCCTCTACTGACTCAATTATTTCTGCATTAATAAGAATTTTGGAGCCATTCAATTTCGTAACTTCTATCATAGAATTCACCTCATTATCTTCTTAATTATACCATACCTTGGGGAACAATGTGAAAAAGTTCCCCAAAATATCGTATATTTTTGTATTTTTTTAAAAACTTATGACAACTTTAATAGAATTAGCGTTTTAAGTTAATCAGCTCTTCTAAAAGTGTATCTGATGTTGTAATGATTCTGGAGTTGGCCTGAAAACCTCTCTGGGTCGTAATCATTTCTGTAAACTCCGTAGATAAATCTACGTTGGACATTTCCAAAACACCACTGGACATTTTTCCGCCGTCTGCAGTAATTTCCTGTCCGATGCCGTCAAACTCTCCTGAGTTCAATGTCACCTGATAACAGTTATCACCCATTTTCTCAAGACCGGATGCATTTGCAAAAACTGCAACTGCAATCTGTCCTAACAGTACCGTATTACCATTATTGTAACTTCCAAAGATTCTACCTTGTTCGTCTACTTCAAGTCCGCTTAAAGCTCCAAGCTTCTTACCTTTTCCGATTGTGCTGTCTTTGACACTTCCCGGTTCTGTATCCATGGTACATTTTCCTGCATTATCCATACATTTTACAGATGTAAAATCTACATCAATATTTTCAAAATTACCACCTAGTGCTCCCATTTTCAAAAGAACACTTTCGCCTCCCGGTGTTCCTATATAATCAAATAATCCGGTGTTCTCATCAAAGTCAAGTGTATATGTATATGCCGTTGTATTATAACTATAGGTTGCTGATGTTCCGGCGGCGGTAACGTTGGCTTCTGTATAGGCCTGTGCTTCTGCATCGCTTAACCCAAACATGCTGGCAACGGTGTACTCTGTTCCAGTAGGAGTGGAAACATACTTCTGGTTTGCGGGATCATAGGTTAACGTCTCACCATTGGAATCTTCAAACACACCTCCTGCATAAGTAAATCCTGTTGCAAGGCTATAAGAACGTGTCTGGGTAGTTGGGTTACCAAATACATCTGTCATAGAACCACCGCCATTGATGTAATCCGTTAGTATCGATTTATTCGTTGAATCCAGAATATCAGAAAGCTCTACCGTATAAGTCTTAGTGTCTGCATTTACGGTCTTAACTGCAAATTTCGCGGTATAGTTATAACCAAGGGCATCAAAAAAATTCAGATTCATGACATAACCATCATTACTGTTTACCTGAGTATTATTGGAATCCAGAATACCGCCACATGCTGCGTCTGTTGTTGCTTCAGGAGCAGAGGTTAAATTCTTATCCTGCATGATACGCAATGCAGATACGGTATCTTTTCTAATATCTCCTGTAGTAGGATCCACCTGCCATCCCATAACGTTATAGCCATTTGCCTTGGTAGAAAGGTTTCCTGCACCATCAATATAAAAAGCTCCTGCTTTGGTAAACATATTTTGTGTACCATTATTTACAACAAAGAAACTGTCTCCGGTAATCTTTAAGTCAAATGCATCACCTGTTGTCTGAGTTGCTCCCGGCGATGTGATATTTACTGAAGTTGATCCTGTTGTAACACCGAGACCAATCTGTTTTGCATTAATACCGCCTTTTGTCTGAGTTGCTCCTGATGCACCGGAAATTGTCTGGTACATAATCTCGCTAAATGTTGTTGAGGATGATTTAAAAGCAACCGTGTTTACGTTTGCAATATTGTTACCAATTACATCCATTTTTATCTGGTGTGTTTTTAATCCTGATACACCAGAATATAATGATCTCATCATAGTGAAATGACCTCCTAATTTTCTGCACTGCATAACCTTATCTATCATTCAAAGGTTCTAGCTTCCTTTCGGTCCAGCTACATAATTACAGCGCCATCGATGTTTGTATAAATGTTCTCATTTGATTCATTTTGATCCATTGCAGTTACCACTGTTTTACTGGGTACATTCACAATAAATGAATATGAATCTACAATTACAAGGGATTCTTTCATTCCCTTCGCTTCTGCTGTTTCCGCAGCTGTTTCCAAGCGTTCTTTTTGTTCTGTGGAAAGTTCTATGTTCCTGCTTTGTAAACGCATGGAAGCATGTTTCGAAAACTTCAGTACAGAACTTTCGTTAACATCCTGTTTCTGTTTTAATATTTCTTCAAAAGACAATCCCGGTGTATTATTTCCCGTACTTTGTATGCCTTTTTTCAGATACTGGTCTGTTACCTGTTCTATGGAAGAGAATTGATTCGAAATCTTATTCATATTATTCCCTCCATTCTAAGCGTCCGTGCTTCCTCCTACTGTTTCGTCTGAGCCGTCTCCATCCGTGTCTGTATTTCCTCCTTCGGTTTCTCCTGTACCTCCGGATAATTTTTTCATTTCCGCTTCCAGCTCTATTAATTTATTCATATAATCGCTTTCCACATATTTGCTTATGTGCTGCTTCTGATAATCTGTCAGGCTATCATAAAACTCACGAACAGCTTCCACCTTGTCTTTATCAGACAACGTAACATTTTTTGCATTTGGTAATAAATACACCAGCTGCTTGAATGTAGTTGCCATGTTGGTTGCTGTGAGATAGTCTTCATCCACAACAGTATCTAAATCATGAATAGAATATAATCCATTATCTACAGATAAATATGTTTTACCGTTTTCTCTTATAATAAAATCTACCTGTCCTGTTTTATAACTGGTTTCTCCAGTAGCACCTGTAACTTTGATAATAACCTGTTTTCCTACCAAATCCGCAGCCTGGGCAGCTTCCATAGTAGAATTCAGATTCTGCATTTCTTCCAGTGATGAGAAAGTTGCCAGCTGTGAAATATATTCTGTATTAGAAGTTGGTTCCAAAGGATCCTGATATTTCATCTGTGCTACAAGTAACTGTAAAAATGCTTCTTTGTCCAAAGAACTGTTATCCTTTGATGTTGTAGCAGACAATGATTGAGTAGATGCTGATGTATCAACCACTTTACCATCCTGTACCAATGCTGTTATTGCCATATTTTTCTCCTTTCCTATGCAGTCCAGTCTACACTGTTTCCATTTTCCTGCATGATTTTTGCTACCAGAGTTTCTTCCTCTGACATGAGACCTTCCAATCCATCCAAATTATTCAGGTTAATAGATCTTCTGGCTGTTTTCTCTGCTTCCTGCTGTTCTTTTGCCGGGTTATCCTGATTTCCTTCCAGATTTCGTTCAAACTCATGGCTTGCAATCGTTACTTCAATTGCTTCTACTTTCATTCCCTGCTGATTCATATTGTCTTTGAGAATTGCAATCTGGCTTTCCAATACTTCTTTCACTGCTTCATTTTGTGCCGCAAGCTGTGCAATAATAGCTCCTTCTTTGGAAACTACCTGTAGATAGATTTTACCCAGATTTTCCGGATTCAACTGCATCTCGATGGATGACTGTGCCTGTGTCACACTGATTTTAGTCATCTGGCTTATTTGCTGCAGGATACTGTCTACATCCACCTTCGTATGGGTTACTGTCTGCGTTATCTCTACCGCCCGGCCATTTTCTACGGTCTGTACTTCTGTTTGAAAGCTCATCTGGCTCTGTTGATGGGTCTCATTCTTTTCTCCAGCTTCTGACTTTTCTACCATTTCTGTCAGAGAAGATTCTTGTTTCCCGGACTCATCTGCCATTCCTTCATCCAGCTGTTCCTCTGAGACAATCTCAGGTCTTCTTGTGTCAGTGCTTATCTCTTCTGTTTCTTCCTCAGCTTCTTCCGGTACTGCTTCTTCCTTCTTAACAGTTGGCATTGCTTCTGTGGTTTCCACCTCAGCAGAAGCTGTATTGCTCGTTGTCTGTTCTACCGTTATCTGCTCAACATTCATCTGTTCTGCCATATCTGCAATTGCTTCCAGTTCCGGTGGTGTCTGCTGTACCTCCGCCGCTTCTTCTGATGGTTTTTGCTGCATTTCTGGCAATTGTTCCATCAATTGCTCAAATTCCTCAGGTGTCAGATTTAATGCTGTAGTCAGTTGGCTGGAAAACTCTTCCATCTGAGCCATCAATGCCTGAAAATCCGTACTCAGCAGCAGTTCACTTCCATCCTGACTTCCCATAAGTTCCATGAGCAGTTGTGTGAATTTTTCCGGATTTGCCAAGTCCAGAATCTGCAAGCCCAGTTTTTCCATAGCCTGAACTATTTCTTCTTCTGATACATTCAGCTTCTCTTCCAATGCTGTCTTAACTTCATCTGTGAATGCTTCAATCTTTTCTTCTGCATCCTGGGGCAGCTTACTGGTGATATCCGAATTATCTTTTTTTACGATATTCGTATCTTTAAAACTGCTTTGGGTCGCTTCTTTTTCATATGCGGCCTGATTACTTTTGGCAGAATCGGATATGCTTCCCAGCTTCTGTTCGGAATATAGCTCTTTATTTCCTCCGCTAGCAGTCTGACTCAGCAGCGCTCCAAATATGGCATCTGTTTTCTGAGATTTTTCTGTTGAACAAGACATGGTCTGCATGTTTTTCAACAATGCTGTTACTTGTGATACATTGGTATTTGTCAATTGTGCGTCCTCCTTTCTCTCAAATTTTATTTATTCTTAAGGCTCCATGATTTTTGTGATTCGGGCTGCTACATCCAAATCCATGGCTCCAAGAATAGCTCCTCTAGGTGCTGTGTCAATATTTTCCAAAATCTTCGCTACTAACTCTAGATTGTCTGTCATTTTCTCCAGAATAGCTGCTGCTTGTTTTGGTTTCATTTGAGCATAGGTATCTGCATATTCCAATATCTGTGCATCTGCCTCTTTCTGCTCCACTACCTGTTTATATAGAATTTCTGCATTAGCAGGATCGATGCTTTCATAATATGCTTTATATTCACTTATATCGGGTGCATTGTCTGCAAATACAACCTCTTTATAGAATTTTGTCTTCTCTTGTTCAAAAGCTGACTGTTGATTTTCAAACTCCTGAAGTCTTGCCACTTCAGCCTCTAACTCAGCAACTTTATCGGAAGACGTTGTGTCTTTCTCCTGGACTTCTGACAATTGAAGCTCCAGCTCTTTAATCCTTGCGATTGCCTCATCTAATGTAGTATAGGGGTACTGGGCATCTACCACTTCTTCTTCCGCTGTAGTTTTCGGTAAAATTTTGTTAATATAAGGAACATCTTTTAAAACGGGTTGTAAAACAGTGGAACCAAATCCTCCAATATCTGCTTTGATAACCAACGCCAGAATCCCGAGCCACACAGAAATAAATGCAATTGTTACTACTACTACCGCCAGCCGGCTTCCGCCGCTTTCTTCTTCTACGGTTTCTTCTTTTATTTCTTTCGCCGCTTTTTTTTCTTCTTTTTTCCTGGCTCTAGCCGCCTTCTTCTCTTTCTTTTTATCTAAACCTTCGTCTTCCTGTTCCATCCTATCTTCTACTGCCATGCTGCTCACCACCCTATTCCTTCTTTGTCTTATTGTGGGTGAAACTCACCAGCTCATCCACTACTTTACTTTCATCTTTTTCTACTTCTTTCTTAAACTCATCAAAATCTTTTTCTTTTAGCTTTTCATGCGTCTTTCGCTCTATCATGACTTCCTGCAGATATTTTCTTGCACTTTCCAGATTCCTTTGTGCCACATGCACTTCCAATATCTGTTTTTGTATCGCACCCTTCGTATGCTCAATTGCTGACCGATTAACCTTAATTTCATGAAAATTCAGCCGATCTGCTACCAGTGCTTTTGCCTCTGTTTCGTATTTCTGTTTTTTGATGTTCAGTCCCATCAGTTTTTCTTCTTCGCGCCTTAAATTTGCCGCTGCGATAGAAAAAGAAGTTTTTGCCTGTGTTTCCAGCTTATATTTAATATCCAGGATATTCTGCATTTTATATATAAATTTTGCCATATATCATTCCTTATTTCTAAAATAAAGCTTGCAGCATTGCTCGTATCTCATCAAGTGAAAACTTATCATGGGTGTCCTGCAATAAAAACTCATTTACCGTTTCTATCTTATCAATAGCATAATCAATATTACTGTTGGATCCCTTTTTATAAGCACCAATATTAATTAAATCCTCTGCTTCCTGATACGTTGCCAGTACACTTTTTAATTTACCAGCCGCCTCTTTGTGGTCTTTATCTACTATGGAACTCATTACACGGGAAATACTCTGCAAGACATCAATTGCCGGATAATGATTTTTGTGAGCCAGCTTACGATCCAACATGATATGACCATCCAGAATACTTCTTGCCGTATCGGTAATCGGTTCGTTGAAATCATCTCCATCTACTAAAACAGTATAAAGTCCGGTAATGGATCCTTTATCAGAATTTCCTGCCCGCTCCAAAAGCTTAGGCATTTCAGAGTATACACTTGGGGGATATCCTCTGGTAACAGGAGGTTCACCGGACGCAAGCCCAATTTCCCTCTGTGCCATGGAAAAACGCGTCAACGAGTCCATCATTAAAAGCACGTCTTTTCCCTGATCTCTGAAATATTCAGCAATTGCTGTTGCCGTCTTTGCTGCCTTGTTTCTTATAAGGGCCGGGCGATCTGAAGTTGCAACAACAACAACGGAACGTTTCATCCCTTCTTCCCCCATATCACGCTCGATGAACTCTCGTACTTCTCTTCCACGCTCTCCTATCAGAGCTATTACATTGATATCCGCTCTGGTATTTCTTGCAAACATACCAAGCAGTGTACTCTTTCCTACTCCAGAACCTGCAAATATACCGATTCTTTGTCCCTTCCCTACCGTAATTAAGCCATCTACTGCTTTCACGCCAAGAGGCAGAACCTGATCAATAATCTCTCTTTCCATTGGGTCCGGAGGCGCTGCTTCCACCGGATACTCTCCTTTTACCACTAGACTTTCTATATCCGTAGGTATTCCCATACCATCCAAAGTATGTCCCAGCAATTCTTCCCCTACAGAAACAGATAAAGGATGTCCCGTATTTTCTACGATACATCCTACTCCTAATCCCTCTACACTTTCGTAAGGCATTAGAAGCAGTCGTTTGTCTCGGAATCCGACCACCTCTGCCATTACGGAAATGTCCTCGTTTTTGTCAATAATAATACGACACAGGTCATTCAGCTTTGCACTGGGGCCCACGGATTCAATAGTAAGACCTACAATCTTTACTACTTTACCCAGATTTCTGTAATAATTCTTTTCTGTTAACTGATGATATTTCTCGATATTATATGCCACGTTACCTATCCTTTCAAACTTAATGAGCGCAGTGCCTTAATTAAATTTTCCAGCTGAACATCTCTTCCGCAGTCAAACACTCCGGAATCCGTTTCTATAATACACTGACCATCTTTCAGACTACCATCAGCCATAAGCTCTATATTCACAGCCTGTCCCACCTGTTCTTCAATTTCATTTATATGGCTTTCCAAGAATTTATAGTCGTCTTTTCCGACTTTTACCTGAAAATCTTTTGTGCCTTCAATACCTAAAATTGTATTCTGTATCAGGTAGACCAAAATTTCTTTCTTATCATCAAACTGTATGTGAAATACTTTCTCAAATACCCCTGCAATTACATCTACCAGCTGTGGTTCTAATTCTTCTGTTTTCTGCTGATATTCTTCTTGCATAAGCTTTCTCTCATTATCCATTTGCTGTCTAAGAACTTCCAGTTCTTCCTGTGCCTTTTGATTTCCGTCCTGTAAGCCTTGACTATATCCTTGCTCTTTCCCCTGTTTCAGCAATTCCTGTGCCTGCTTTTGTGCCTCTTCCAGTATGTCTTCCGCCTGCCTTTTGGCATTTTCGAGAAGTTCTTCTGCATCTGCAGTTCTCTTCTCAACGGCTTCTTCCATGGACATGACCTCTTCTTTTGGCACCACCTCTACTGCTTCCAGGTTCAGGCCCGCTACAAATCCGTCTTCATCCGGCTGCAATGGATTCGTACTTTGTACCGTTTTTTTTAACTTTTCCATTTTTTCAGCCACCAGCACATTGGAATTAATAATTCTGGTATTTTCACCATCGTTTACAACATATTTTTGTTTGTACAAATTAGACAACGATCTCGTCACCTCCACCTCTGGAAATTACGATTTCTGCCGAATCTTCCAGCTTACGGATAATACCAACAATTTTCTGCTGCGCTTCTTCTACGTCTTTCATACGAACTGGTCCCATGAACTCCATGTCTTCCTTAATCATAGCTGCCAAACGCTTAGACATATTTTTAAAGATAACATTCTGTACATCTTCATTGGCTGCTTTTAATGCCACTCCCAGGTCATTATTATCTACGTCACGAAGCACACGCTGAATTGCTCTGTCATCCAAAAGAAGAATATCTTCAAATACAAACATCTTCTTACGGATTTCATCTGCCAATTCTGGCTCTTCAATCTCAAGAGATTCCATAATATGTTTTTCTGTTGCACGATCTACTGTATTTAAAATGTCAACAATAGCATCCACTCCACCAACAATCGTGTAATCCTGGTTTACCAGAGAAGAAAGCTTTCTTTCCAATACTTTTTCCACTTCCTTAACAACATCAGGAGAGGTCCTGTCCATCAATGCAATACGTTTTGCTACATCCGCCTGTTTTTCTGGTGGAAGTGCCCCGATAATCATGGAGGCCTGTGCGGGCGAAAGGTAGGATAAAATCATCGCTATGGTCTGGGGATGCTCGTCCTGAATGAAATTCAATAATTGACTCGCTTCTGTTTTACGCACAAATTCAAACGGCCGTACCTGTAAGGATGCCGTCAGTTTGGATATAACATTCTGCGCTTTTTCTTCTCCCAGAGCCTTTTCCAACAGTTCTTTCGCATAGCCAATTCCACCTTCTGCAATATATTGCTGTGCAAGACATACCTGATAAAATTCATTTAAAACATTTTCTTTCGTCTGAGGAGCTACACTCCTGGTGTTTGCAATCTCTAATGTTAATTCTTCTATTTCCTCTTCTTTCAGATGCTTAAAAATAGATGCTGACTTTTCAGGTCCTAATGCAATCAGCAATATTGCCGCCTTCTGAATTCCATTAAATTCTTCTGATTTACTTGCCATTGCTTATTCCCACTCCTCATTCAGCCAGTTTCTAAGCAGCGAAGCTGCTGCCTCCGGATTTTCTTCCACAAATTTCTCTATCAAAACACGTGTTTCTGATTTCTCAGCAAAACCGATATCTTCTAAATCCTGGGCTTCTTTTGTAGAAGAAAGTAATGATTCCACAGAAAGCTCTGGTTCCACGGCACCAAGTTTCTCTTTTCTTGTACTGCGGAATACCACATATCCCAGCATCACCATAATCAATACCGCAATAATCAGAGGGAGGTAATCCATAAGTTCTCTACCGCTTCCATCTGAATAATTAAAAAACGGTACTTCATAAGCTACAATTTTTATATTATCTTCCGTAAATCCAGTAGCACGGGATACCATTTCCATAAAATCTTCATCCACATCTACTTTCACTTTATCACGGTTCGCTGCTACAAATTCATCAAAAGTAGTATCATCTAACTCCCCGCTTGTACGCAGTGTGTCCTCATCGAAAATTCGATAGCTGGTAGCCACTACGGTTAGAGAAGATTCATCATAATCCACCTTTCCCATAGCTCCCGTAGTATCTGTAATCTTCTCACTGGTTTTATACTGTCTTGTCTCATCTGTTATCGTTTGAGAAGATACAGTGCCATCTTCCATTACATAAGACGTATCATCATCATTGGTATCTGTTCCCGGTGGTGCTGCTGTTCCACCATTGGTGGACTCTGAGGAATAGTTTCCCTCGGAATCGATTGGACCATGCTCTGCGCCTTCCGGAGTGTAATGTTCATGATCTGTAATATTTGTCTTATCGAAGTTCATAGACAGATTCAGCCCAACAGATACATTATCATAAACACCGGTACCCAGAACAACTTCTTTTACCTGTCCTTTTACCATATTTTCCGCTTTGCTTTTATAGGATAGCTGCGAGGCTACGCTTCCCATGCCTGATTCTGAATCGGCTCCCATAAACAACATATTTCCAGCAGTATCCATAATAGAAACATTGTTGGTCTTTTCATTTCCTATCGCCGTTGCTATCCATTTTGCCACTCCGGCTGCTGTCTCTTCCGCCATCTCACTGTTTAAGGATAAGGTAATCGCTGCATAAGTATCCTGTTCGTTCGCCAGTATCGTACCATCATCTACAGGCATATTTAATTTAACTCTGGCAGATTCTACCGTATCCAGTGCTTTCAGCTGTTCTGCAATCTGCTCTTCCAGATATAGTTGATACTTTTTCATTTTGTCAGCTTCTGTAGCACTGAATCCACCCGAAAACACATTACTCAATTCATATGTAGTTGCGGGAATTCCATTTTCACCCAACAAGATAGCTGCATCTGCCTGGTCTTCTGATTTTACTGTAAATACTAATCCGTCATCTGACGTTTCAAAGCTAATACCTTCGTCACCAAGCAGTTGTTTCACCTCTCCTGCTTCTTTGGTATTCTCACATTCTCTAATCGTCACCATTGTGGGGGTTGTAACTACTTTCACCACAATAACCAGACCTATTATAACAATTGCTGCAACACTGACTATCAGTGTCTTCTGCTTTGCCGAAAACTTTTTCCACCACTCCAGTACCTTCTTCGGAATTTCTTTTAATTTATCTACCATTTGCTTCTCCTACCCGATTACTAACTAAACCTGCATATTCATAATTTCTTTATACGCCTCCAGCATTCTGTCACGAACTGCAATCGTATAATTCAAAGCTATCGTTGCTTTCTGCTGCACTGCCTGCAAATCATGGGGGTTTACTGCATATCCCAGCATAAACTGCATTTCTGCCGATTCTGCTGCATTCTGCAGCTCACTTGTCTCATTCAGCATCCCTTTTGCTGACTGAAGCAGGCTGCTGAAGCTTGCATCCTCTGTTGCAAGATTCTGATTTTCTATTGCTGCATTTTTAATATAACTGGATTCTATTCCGGTTAATGATGCTATATTCATTTAGGCTGCCTCCTTAATATTACTATTTTCCAAGTTCAAGGCCTTTTAAGGCCATAGCTTTACTGGTCTGAAATGCTGTTACATTTGCCTCGTAGGAACGGCTTGCATCAATCATGTTGGTCATTTCAGTTACAATATTTACATTTGGATATGAGACATATCCATCCTGATCCGCATCCGGATGAGATGGATCATATTTTTTAACGTAATCAGATGTTGTATCTTCCTTTATACTATATACTTTTACTCCATTTCCCAGATAAGACTCCCGGGTATTATCCAGAACCTTGCTGAAAGGTGTTACATCCTTTTCTGCAAATGTAACCATCTTTCTGGTATATGGTGTGCCGTCTTCTGTTCTTGTAGTATTTACATTCGCAACGTTTTCAGAAATGACATCCATACGAAACCGCTGTGCTGTCATACCTGATGCATTGATGTTAAAAGCCTGAAATAATGACATGCCCTAATTCCTCCCAATTTTCATATTGTTCCAACTACTATCCCTATTTAATTACACTTTTAATTCTTGCAAACTCACTGTTCATACTGTCAATCAATGTATTGTATTGTATTTGAGTAGAAGCAAGTTGTGCATATTCCTGTTCTGGATCCACATTGTTCTCATCCAAACGATAGGAATAATTCGCTGAATCCATATACGACTCTACATTCAAATGATTCCAATGCAGATTCTTCACCTTGCTGTCCAATGATGTATATTTTGATTTGTTCAGCTCCCTCGCCAATGCACCTTCAAAGTCTACATCCTGACGTTTATATCCCGGCGTACTCTGGTTCGCAATATTATTACTGAGTGCCGTTTGACGCATCCAACTGGCATCTGCTGCCTTATTCATAACATTTATGTAATTATAGATATCACTGCTAAGCATTAAATCGCCCCTTTCATCCTCAGTAGTCTATTTCATATTTATTCTTTTATGAAACCCATTCTATTTTATTATAAATTATCTATACAATTTTGCAAGCATTTTTTAGATGTTTTTGTAGTTTTTAACACGATATTGTAGTTTACTGTCGATTCAAACACAATTTACGGCGATAATTATACACCATAGGTCTTTCTTTATCTACTATGGAACTCCATAAGCAATTGCTTTTCTCTAATATGGAGACTTTGAACCAACAAAATCTTTCTATAAATATAAAAAAAGGGATCTATAGTTTCCTATAAATCCCTAATCTAATCACGACTACTTTTGTTTTACATTTTTCTTTTTGACTTTTTCCAATTCATCAAATACTACATCATTCAGCACTTTTATATAAGTACCTTTCATTCCGGAAGACCGTGATTCAATCACACCTGCACTCTCGAACTTACGCAGTGCATTGACAATTACACTTCTGGTAATTCCTACCCGGTCAGCAATTTTACTTGCAACCAGAATTCCTTCCTTACCATCCATTTCATCAAAAATATGCGTAATTGCTTCCAACTCTGAAAAGGAAAGAGTACTAATGGCAGATCGGACAATCTGAACCTTCCGACTCTCTTCTGCACTTTCTTCATTTACAGACCGCATCATTTCAAGACCCACTACTGTGGTTCCGTATTCACTCAAAATAATATCGTCAATATCATACAGCTTCTCCAAACGATATACAAAAAGAGTTCCTAAACGTTCTCCTGCAATATCAATTGGTGTAATAATAGCACGGAATCTCTTTACATCTTCTGATATAAATCCTAATGTTTCCAGATTTACATTTTCTTTGGTAGACAAGATACCAAGAAGCCGCTCATTTAATAATGTATCAATAAAACCTCCAACCTCGTCAGCAATCAGTTCTGTAATTTCCTCGGTTCCTTCGCATCTGCTAGTACCCAGCACTTTTCCTTTTTTACTGATAACCAGAATATTGGAATCAAGAATTTCAGTTAAAACTTCACAAATGTCATTAAAGACTACCTTCGAGGAATTATTATTATGCAGCAGCTTATTGATTTTTCTTGTTTTATCTAGTAACTGAACACTCATAACATACCTCCTGAATAATTTCTATATATTTCAAACTATTTTGAATTCTAACACATTTTCTATGGAAATTCAACACATTTTATACCTTTTCCCAGTTTTCCTGATTTATCCATAATTATTATCACACTATTTCTGCTTTTCCTTCACAAATCCACACTGACTATCTGCACATACAAGCTTATTTCCTTTTTCTACCACATATCCGCCACAATCCGGACATTTTTCCTCAGAAGGCTTCTGCCATGACATAAACTCACATTCTGGATTATCTTCACAGCCATAATATTTTCTGCCTTTTTTTGTTTTCTTTAATACTACTTCTTTTCCACATTTTGGACAGCTTACTCCGATTTTTTCCAAATAAGGCTTGGTATTTCTACAATCCGGGAAACCGGGACATGCTAAAAATCTTCCGTGAGGACCATATTTAATTACCATGTTCTTTCCACACAAATCGCAGATAACATCTGTCACTTCATCCTCTATCTTAACCTTTTCCAAATCTTTTTCTGCTGCCTGTACCGCTTCTTCTAAATCCGGATAAAAATTGCTCACAACTGTTTTCCAGGGAATGGTTCCTTCTGCCACTTTATCCAACAGGGATTCCATATTTGCGGTAAACCGCTCATCAACAATAGTTGAAAATGCTTCTACCATAATATTGTTGACTGCTTCCCCAAGCTCCGTTATATACAGATTTTTGTTTTCTTTTACTATATAGCGTCTGGCTAGCAAAGTGGTAATGGTAGGGGCATAAGTACTTGGACGTCCAATCCCCAGTTCCTCCAATGACTTTACCAGAGATGCCTCTGTAAAATGTGCCGGTGGCTGGGTGAAATGCTGCTTTTCTTCCATTTCTTTTAAATCCAGCTTGGTACTGGTGTCCATGGATCTCAGCAGTACATTGTTCTCTCCCTTTTCATCTTCCTCATTGGTATATACTGACATAAATCCATCAAATGCAATTTTGAAAGCAGATACATTAAAGCGATATTCCCCAGCTCCAATTTTTATGGAAGTAGTTTCATATAACGCATTGCTCATACGGCTTGCGGTAAATCGTTTCCAGATAAGCTGATACAAGCGAAACTGATCCCGGCTTAAAGATTCTTTCACCATAACCGGTGTTCTGACAATATCAGAAGGACGAATTGCTTCATGAGCATCCTGTACTTTAGCTGCTGCTTTTTTGGCATTATCTTCTTTGTTAGATATATATTTTTCGCCATAAGCATTTGCAATATACTCTCTTGCCGCAATATCTGCTTCCTCTGAAATACGAACAGAGTCTGTTCTCAGATAGGTGATAAGACCTACTGTTCCCTGCCCCTTAATATCGATTCCTTCGTACAGCTGCTGCGCCAGGCGCATGGTCTTTTGAGTGGAAAAGTTCAATACTTTTGCAGCTTCCTGCTGGAGGGTACTGGTAATAAACGGAAGGGGGGCTTTTTTAATCCGCTCGCCTTTTTTTACATCTAAAACCTGATATTTCTTTTTCTTAAGGTTCTCTAAAATCTGATCCATTTCTTCTCGGGAGCCAATGGTTATTTTTCCTTTTTCATTTCCGTAAAACTTTGCATTTAATAGTTTCTTTTCCCCTGGGATTGAAAATTGGGCATTCAAACTCCAATATTCTTGCGGAATAAATGCATTTATTTCTTCTTCTCTGTCGCAGATGATACGCAGCGAAACAGACTGCACACGCCCTGCACTTAGTCCCCTTTTTACTTTTGCCCACAGCAACGGGCTAATGCGGTATCCAACCATACGATCCAGCATACGTCTTGCCTGCTGGGCATCTACCAAATCCATATCGATTTCTCTTGCCTGTTTCAGAGATGCTTTTACTGCATTTTTGGTGATTTCGTTAAAACTGATACGATACACTTTTTTGTTTTCTTCTAATTTTAATGCCTTTGACAAATGCCATGAAATTGCTTCCCCTTCACGGTCAGGGTCAGTCGCCAGATATATCTTCTCTGCCTTCTTCACTTCTTTTCGCAGATTTGCCAGAATGTCTCCCTTTCCCCTTATGGTAATATATTTGGGTTCATAATCATTTTCTACATCAATTCCAAGCTGACTCTTGGGTAAATCTCTTACATGTCCGTTCGATGCTGCCACCTCATAATTTTTACCTAAAAACTTTTTTATTGTTTTTACTTTCGCTGGTGATTCTACAATCACAAGATACTTCGCCATGTGTCTACTCCTTTTAACAATTTCCCGTATTCCACTTAAATAGGAATATCTCCCCTTACGAAATAACTTTTGTACACTTCTGTAATATAGCCTTTTTCCCTAAGCGCAATAAGTGTTCTGCTCAATTCCGCCAGTGAAAGACCTGTCATTTTCGTTAATTCTTCCAGATTTTTTGGGGTCAAATCCACACAACTATACACCAACCTTTCTAAATTTTCAAGTGCATATTTTGTTTTTTTTGTAGAAATTTTGTTTCTATCTGTGGGAATATTCATCTCCCGAAGCAGTTCTCCGGTACCTGTAAAAATCCCTGCTCCCTGCTGAATCAGCCTATTGGTTCCTTCACTGAGTTTATCTCCAATACGTCCCGGAACTGCATAAATATCCTTTCCCTGCTCCAATGCAAAATCCGCTGTAATTAATGAGCCGCTCCTTTTTCTTGCCTCTACTACAACTACAATATCTGCCAGTCCGCTGATAATTCGGTTTCTGTTTGGAAAAAAAGCTGGTCTTGGGGAAGTCCCCGGCCGATATTCGCTGATGATTCCTCCACTTTCCGAAATTTTTTCATAGAGATTTCGATTCTCCCGGGGATAACAGATATCTACTCCACAGCCCAGAATTCCATACGTCATCCCCTGTGCCTGTAACGCTCCGTGTTGGGCTGCTCCATCAATTCCTGCCGCCAGTCCGCTGATAATTTCTATTCCAGCATCCGCCATGACATATCCGATTTTCTCTGCTGCCTTTCTTCCATATTCGGAGCAATTACGGGCACCTACAATGGCAACTGCCTTCTTTTCCTGCTCTGGAAGTTTTCCACGATAATACAAACCATAGGGTGGATGACAAATGTGGTGCAGTCGTTTGGGATATTCTTCTTTTCCGAAAGAAACAAATTCAATTCCTTTCTCCTTTTGTTCCCCTTCCAGCTCCTGCGGAATTTCTTTCTGGCAGTCTGAAATTATATTGCATTCTTCCTCTGTAAGAAATTCTATCTTTTTTAATAACATTTTATTCATACGATACAATTCTTCTGCACTTCCAATTTTTTCTTCTAAAGCAATCTTTTTTACTGTTGAAATTCTTTGAATTCCAGCGAGCCATCTTTCATACGCCATAGCTTGTCCACCCCCTTCTGTCGATATTTCGATACATCAGGCTCTCCGCGATATGATCTCTTCCTATCACATCTTTCCCCTCTAAATCTGCAATGGTTCTGGCCACCCGTATGATTTTATAATACCCCCTGACACTTAGTTCCAGAGTCTCAAATGCTTCTGCTATCATCTGCTCTGCTTCCGGCTCCATAGGACAGAATTCCTGTATCTCTTCCACAGAAATCCTGCTGTTATAGTAATTAGCGCTTTGTTTATAGCGCAGTTCCTGTATCTTTCGCACTTGCTTCACCCGTTGAGAAATTTCATAAGAAGATTCCTCTTCTTCCACCCTTATCAGCTCTTGGATTCCCGGCTTTTGCACCTCAATGCAGATATCTATCCGATCCAGCAGAGCACCGCTTATTTTATGCAGATGACGCCTTATCATAGATGGTGTGCAGGTACACTTATTCCGGTCAGGATAGTAGCCGCAATTGCAGGGATTCATGGCCGCTACCAGCATAATATCCGCCGGATAGCAGCTGCTTCCTCCATTCCTCACCAAATGTATCTGCCCTTCTTCCAGAGGCTGACGCAGTACCTCCAGGACCCCCTTGGAAAATTCTGTCATTTCATCCAGAAATAGTACCCCATTATGTGCCAGACTGATTGCGCCCGGCTTTGGCGTATATCCTCCTCCTGCCATGCCAGCCACGCTTATGGTATGATGGGGCTGGTAGAAAGGGCATCCTTTGAAGTCTTTCTCCCTTCTTGCAAATAAGCCGCTTACACTGTAAATCCTTGCCAGCTCCAGTGCTTCTTCCTGCGTAAGTTCCGGTAAAATCCCAGGTATCGCCTTAGCTGCGGCTGTTTTCCCTGAGCCTGGCGGCCCCAGCATCAGAATATTATGCCTTCCGGCTGCGGCTATTTCACAAGCTCTTTTTAAAACCCTCTGACCATAGATTCTCTTAAAATCATATTCAGGCTCTTTACGCTCTGATTCTGTTTCTTCTATATTATTGGATTTTGTACCTACATCTGATGCCTGTATCAACTCCAGAATCTGTTTCAGATTTTCTGCCGGCAGTACCATAATCCCCTTCACCATGGAGGCTTCTCTCACATTGTTTTCAGGCACATATATTCGTTTCTTACCTGCCTTTCTCGCTGCAAGAACCATAGGAAGCACACCTTCCACAGGATGTATGATTCCATTCAAACTAATTTCCCCTATAAATACTGCTTCCTCCAGGCACTTTTTCGGAATGTAACCGTATGCCGCCAATACAGCTAAAGCAATGGGCAAATCCAATCCTGTACCGCTTTTGCGAATATCTGCCGGATAAAGATTCACAGTAATTCTTTTGGGGGCCAGTCGGATTCCTGCATTGCGGATAGCTGCGCGTATGCGTTCCCTGGATTCTTTTACTTCTGTAGAAAGTTCTCCTACCATTTCAAACACAGGCATTCCATCACAGACATCTGCTTCTGCCTGCACTAAAATGCTTTCAATTCCGCTTATAACTGCGGTAGACACAATACTATACAATATACCTCCCTTTGTGCTGGTTCTGGGAATCATGGGCAGAACTGCCCTAAGATAAAAAGATATATTTATCATATCATGTTTTTCTTTTTATGTATATACTAGATACGGGAATCACATAGAACGTAATTTCCATATCTAGTATCGTGAGGAGTCA
>CAZUKR010000008.1:0-51570 GCA_964620885.1 uncultured Eubacterium sp. | reverse complement strand
AGTGGTGGAAATATTGTAACTGGGGCTAGCCGTCGCGCTAGCGACTTGGTACAATAAAACATAAAGCTTGTGGATGAACAGAAATGGAAGAAAAACTTGCAATATTTACGAAAGGAATGAAGTACGATGAATATACAGATATTTGGAACAACTAAGTGTTTTGAGACCAAGAAGGCACAACGATATTTTAAGGAACGCGGTGCGAAGTTTCAATTTATTGATTTAAAGGAAAAGGGACTTAGTAAAGGAGAGTATACCAGTGTGAAGCAGTCAGTTGGCGGGCTTGAACATATGTTGAATTCCAAGTGTAAAGATAAAGATGCATTGGCATTGATTAAGTATATAGCCGATGAAGATAAAGATGAGAAGGTGTTGGAGAACCAGCAGATATTGCTGACTCCCATTGTGCGTAATGGAAAGAAAGCAACTGTTGGTTACAGACCTGACATATGGAAGCAATGGGATTCTTGATGAGGAGTTGTGAAATAAATTAAACTATGGTATTATAATGAGAGTCATTTTTCATATAGATAATGACTCTCTTATAATATTAACAGAATAATGGTTTTAGAGCTGCTGTACATAAAAAGCTGTGGTCTGGGGTGGGATACTGGCAGTTTGAAAATTAGCATGAGTTACCCGTACCATTTGGCCTGGACGAATGAAGCGAAGGCTGATGGGATTTCCATTTCGGTCTAAAATTACAGTAGCATTAGAAATTACAAATCTCATTTGAGTATTAATATTACGGGGATTTCCAGTATAGAGAAATCTATTGTTTAAGTCTACCATTGCAACTCGGTCTGTAATAATATTCATGGAAGGCTGTACCTGTCTTCGTGCTACAATTAGGAAAGCACGGGATTGGGGTGGAATACTTCTTGTCATAATCGGGGAGAATAATGCATCAATCCACATTCCTTCATGGATATCGCACAAACACATAGATACACCAAAAGGATTCATGATAACAGTGTTTCTGCTTACATTCAGCTGCAGAACCTCAATGGAGGTCATACCATTGGGTCTGGGAACTGCATAGGAAATCAATAGATGACCGGTATCTCTACCTATTGTAGATACTTCTTCTACAAAAGCATTGTCAACACGCATGACATTGCCGTTTTGAGTTATGGTTCCTCTGGGGTCTGCGATATTATTGTTCATACTTTACCTCTTAATGGTATATTTTTATGTATATATTATATGTAGCCCTTGGGTAATGTTTCACAATGCATGCATGAATATAAGAGCTTAAGGAGATATTAGGAACTATATGGACGGAGTTTTCAGAATATTTAAAGAAAAATGCGAAAAAATAGTACATATTTTTTCACATTTTTTTAATGCGTTTTAAATAAAATGTGGTACAATATATTTAGTAATGTCTAAAAGGCCTGGAGGTCAATACATGGAAGATAAAATAACGAGTGGATTGCGAGAGCAGCATTTACGCCGTAAGCGTATAAATCGGATGAAGACCACTATCATGACATCGTTGGCACTTTGGGTGCTGCTGTCGATGATATTGATTGTAGTCCTGCTGGTAAAGTTGTTTTCGCTAGAGAATAAAATGGACAGGATTGCAGAGTCCATGATATCTGTAGAACAGATTGCAGAGAATGAAGAGACAAAAGGGGCATCGCTGCCTGAAGAGGAACCTGTGGTAGACGAAGCACCCCCAGCAGATGACACAGCAGAACCAGATGCAGCTCAGGATAAAACGCAGGCCGGTACTGGGAATCAAAAGGTTGAAGGACAGGCACAGAAGGTATATCTTACGTTTGATGATGGTCCAAGTGAGAATACGGCAAAGATTCTGGATATTCTGAAGGAAAAGAATGTAAAGGCAACTTTTTTTGTAATAGGAACAGAGGATGAAGAGTCAAAAGCACTTTATCAGCGGATTGTTGCAGAAGGGCATACACTTGGAATGCACTCTTTTTCCCATAAATACAGTGTGATTTATGATTCTCTGGATTCCTTTGAAGAAGATGTAAATCATTTGCGCAGCTTTCTTGGGGAGATAACTGGAATAGAGCCGAATATTATGCGTTTTCCGGGAGGAAGCAGTAATCAGGTAAGCAACACAGATATGACAGAATTTATACGCTACCTGAATGAAAAAGATATCACATATTATGACTGGAATGTTGCAAGCGGTGATGCAACCAGTCAGGCATATACTGCAGATGAACTGGTACAGAATGTTATGACAGATGTAGAAAAATATGATACATCTATTGTGCTGATGCATGACGCAGCCACAAAGGGGACTACGGTAGATGCACTTGGTTCCATGATAGAACAGCTGCAGGCAATGGGAGTAGAGCTATTGCCAATCGATGACAATACAAAGCTGGTTCAGCATATTTCCGCTGACAGTGTAAAATAAGAAAATAAAATATGGAGGTACATACATGAGTTTTTTTAAAGATTTTAAGGATGATCTTTCACAGGCGGTTAACGAATTGATGCCGGGAGAAGAATTACAGGGAGAAGAGAAAAAAGAAGGACTGGAACAGCCGGATGTAGTTGTAAATACATTAGAGCAGGAAGTGGATGTGAAGTCTGAATTAAAGAAGCTGGAAGGGCTTTTTGAAAAGGTTGATGAGCCGGAAGAAACACTGGAAAAAGTAATTGAAGAAAATGAAAAAGAAGAAAAAGCAGCAGAAGAAGAGAAAATCGAAGAAGCTGTAATAATAGAAGAACCAAAACAGGAGGAAAAAGTTGTGAATACAGAAACAACAGAGGCAACATCAAAAGAAGTATCTGATGAAGTGACAATTATTACAGAGGGAACATCTTTAACAGGTAATCTGGAATCTATTGGTTCTTTTGAATTAAGAGGAAAAATTGACGGAAATGTTCATTGTAATGGAAAGATGACTGTTACCGGAAGTATTATAGGTAATTCAGATGCAGCTGAGTTCTTTGCAGATTCAGCGAAAATAGAAGGTGAGGTTACTACAACAGGAACAGTAAAGATTGGTCTGGGTTCCGTAGTAATTGGTAATATTTCAGCAACCAGTGCAGTAATTGCGGGAGCAATCAAAGGTGATATTGATGTGAAGGGGCCGGTTGTTGTAGATACGTCTGCAGTAGTTATGGGAAATATCAAATCTCGTTCCGTACAGATTAACAATGGTGCTGTAATTGAAGGTTTCTGCTCCCAGTGTTATGCAGATGTAGATGTAAAGAGCCTTTTTGGTGAAAAGAAAGGTAAGGAATGAAACGCATATTATTAAAGTTAAGTGGTGAAGCATTAGCAGGAGAGAAACATACTGGTTTTGACGAAGCTACTGTTACTGTAGTAGCAAAACAGGTAAAGCAGTTAGTAGATGCAGGAACAGAAGTGGGCATTGTTATTGGTGGTGGCAACTTCTGGAGAGGGAGAACCAGCGAAAATATAGACAGAACCAAAGCGGATCAGATTGGAATGCTGGCTACTGTGATGAATTGTATTTATGTGTCTGAGATATTCCGTTCTGTAGAGATGAAAACACAGGTATTGACTCCTTTTGAATGTGGTTCTTTTACAAAACTGTATTCAAAAGACAGAACAAATAAATACTTTGAAAAGGGAATGGTGTGTTTTTTTGCAGGGGGCACCGGACATCCGTATTTTTCTACAGATACAGCCACTGTTTTGCGGGCGATTGAAATTGAAGCTGAAGGAATTCTGCTGGCAAAAGCCGTAGACGGAGTTTACGACAGTGACCCTAAAATCAATCCAAATGCAGTAAAATACAATGAAGTATCCATTCAGGAAGTTATTGATAAAAAGCTTGCGGTAGTTGATTTAACTGCTTCTGTTATGTGTATGGAAAATAAGATGCCGATGTATGTTTTTGGGTTAGATGAAGAAGACAGCATTGTAAAAGCTATGACCGGAGCATTTTCGGGAACAAAGGTTACCGTATAAGAAAATATAATCTGTGGAGGATTTTGTTATGGATGAAAGAATAAAGCAGTTTGATGATAAGATGCAGAAATCATTTCAGAATTTATTAGATGAATTCGGTTCTATCCGCGCAGGACGTGCGAATCCGCATGTATTGGATAAGATTAGAGTGGATTATTATGGAACACCTACTGGAATTCAGCAGGTGGCAAACGTTTCAGTTCCGGAACCACGTATGATACTGATTCAGCCATGGGAGGCAAGTCTGGTGCGTGAGATTGAAAAGGCAATCATGACGTCTGATTTGGGAATCAATCCGACAAATGATGGAAAAGTAATCCGCCTGGCATTTCCGGAATTAACAGAGGAACGTAGAAAAGAACTGGCAAAGGATATTAAGAAAAAAGGTGAGAATGCAAAAGTAGCAGTTCGTAATATTCGCCGAGATGCCAATGATGCACTGAAAAAGATTGGCAAGTCAAATGATGTGTCAGAGGACGAAGTGAAACAGTTAGAAGATGACGTACAGAAATTGACTGATAAATATATTGCTAAGGTAGATAAAGCGGTAGAAGAAAAATCAAATGAAATTCTTACCGTATAAGGTGAAAATGCATTTCAGAGGACATGGCATTAGCTCGTGTCCTCTTTGACTTATTTGAGATTTCACAAAATACAGGAGGTGGAAAAATGAATGTTCCACAGCATATAGCAATTATTCTGGATGGAAATGGAAGATGGGCGAAACAACATGGAATGCCCCGTAATATAGGGCATACTCAGGGAGCAAAAAATGTTGAAACCATATGCCGGGAGGCATGGGATTTGGGCGTAAAATATCTTACGGTATATGCCTTTTCTACAGAAAATTGGAGCAGACCTCAAAATGAGGTAGATGCATTGATGAAATTACTGCGTAATTATATGAAAAACTGTATAAAAACAGCCGATAAAAACCATATGCGTGTACGTGTTATCGGAGATAAGACAGGATTGGATAGTGATATACAGGAAAGCATAGCAAGGTTGGAAGAGTCATCCAGGAATCAGGATGGATTAAATTTTCAGATTGCAATAAATTATGGAAGCCGGGATGAAATGCTCCGGGGGATGAAGCAAATGGTTCAGGATTATAAAGAAGATAAGTTTGTGTTAAATGAATTGGATGAAACGAAGTTTAATAGTTATTTGGATACAGCCTGTATACCGGATCCGGATTTGTTAATCCGAACCAGTGGGGAACAACGTATTTCCAACTATTTGTTATGGCAGCTGGCATATACAGAATTGTATTTTACCGATGTGCCATGGCCGGATTTCACAAAAGAGGAATTAGTAAAAGCTATCGAAGACTATAATAATAGAGATAGGCGTTTTGGTGGCATAAAGGAGGGATAACGTTGTTTAAAGCACGATTATTAAGTGGAATACTACTGGTAATTGCAGCTCTTGCATTAATAATTACTGGCGGAAATATCCTGCTGTTTGGACTTACCATAATTTCAATTATTGGATTATATGAACTGTACAAAGTCTTCCATATAGAAAAAACACTGGCAGGATTTGTAGGATATGCAGCGGTTCTTGTATATTATGCGAATTTGCTGTGGAAATTTATCCCTGATATGATGATATTTGTACTAGGTGTTCTGGTTATATTTATGGTGGTATATGTATTTTCCTTTCCAGCATATAAGGCAGAGCAGATTTTTGCAGGATTTACCGGTGTTTTCTATGTAGCAGTTATGCTTTCCTATATATATCAGACCAGAATGCTGGAGTCAGGAGCATATATGGTGTGGCTTATATTCTTGTGTTCCTGGGGATGTGACACCTGTGCTTATTGTGTAGGTGTTTTAATTGGAAAACATAAAATGGCACCAAAACTCAGCCCTAAAAAATCCATAGAAGGAGCCATTGGCGGCGTTGCAGGGGCTGCATTGCTGACTATTTTATATGGTTTTTTATTTCAGGAACAGATGAAGCTTTCTGTTGAATATATTTTGGTTCTGGCAGGCATCAGTGCCATAGGAGCATTGATTTCCATGGTTGGGGATTTGGCAGCATCTGCAGTCAAACGTAACTATGATATTAAAGATTACGGAAAATTGATACCAGGGCATGGTGGGATTCTGGATCGTTTTGACAGTGTGATTTTTACAGCACCTATTATTTATTATCTTGCATTGTATTTAATATAAACAGAGGTCAATTATGAAAAAAATTGCGTTATTAGGTTCTACCGGGTCCATTGGTACCCAGACCCTTGATGTGGTAAGGGAACAGAAGGATATTCAGGTAACAGCTCTGGCGGCTGGAAGGAATGTCCGGCTCCTGGAACAACAGATTCGGGAGTTTAGACCAAAGCTTGCTGCAGTATGGGAGGAAAGAGATGCACATTCTCTGAGGGATAGTTTGAAAGATATGGATGTCAGGGTAGTTGCAGGAATGGAAGGGCTTTTAGAGATAGCAGTTATGCCGGAAGCGGAAACGCTGGTAACAGCCATTGTAGGGATGCTGGGAATAAGACCAACCATAGCAGCCATTGAAGCTGGAAAGGATATTGCCCTTGCAAATAAGGAGACGCTGGTAACAGCAGGACACTTGATTATGCCTCTGGCGGCAGAGAAAAAGGTATCCATATTACCGGTAGACAGCGAGCACAGTGCGGTATTTCAGTCTATAAACGGTGAAAAAGATAATCCTATTAATAAAATACTTTTAACTGCATCCGGTGGTCCCTTTCGGGGAAAAAAAATAGAAGAACTGAAACATATTCAGGTAGAGGATGCATTGAAACATCCCAACTGGTCTATGGGAAGAAAAATCACCATCGACTCAGCAACCCTTGTAAACAAAGGATTGGAAGTCATGGAAGCAAAATGGCTCTTTGGAGTGGAACTGGAACAGATTCAGGTTGTGGTACATCCCCAGAGTGTGATTCATTCGATGGTAGAATTTCAGGATGGAGCAGTAATGGCGCAGCTTGGGACACCCGATATGCGTCTGCCTATTCAGTATGCCCTTTATTATCCCCAACGCAGAACATTGTCGGGAAAGAAACTAGACTTTTATGAATTGTCCAATCTCACCTTTGAAAAGCCGGATATAGAAACGTTTACAGGACTGAAGCTGGCATTTGAGGCAATGAGACAGGGCGGGAATATTCCGACTGTTTATAATGCAGCCAATGAAAAGGCAGTGGCACTATTTTTAGATAGAAAGATATCGTTTCTGGAAATACCGGAAATTATAAGTGCATGTATGGAAAACAGCAGATATGTAGCGCATCCCGCAGTAGAAGAAATTCTTACAACGGAAGCTGAAACTTATGCATTTATAGAGAGCAGGTGGTAGAATGAAAATTATAATCGCAATTTTAATATTTAGTATAATTATTCTCTTTCATGAACTGGGACATTTTCTTCTGGCAAAAAAGAATGGAATCCGGGTCAATGAATTTTGCCTCGGACTGGGACCAACACTTGTTGGTTTTACAAAAGGGGAAACGAAATATTCCATCAAATTACTACCCTTTGGAGGTGCGTGTATGATGGAAGGAGAAGATGGTGACAGTCCTGACGAAGGAGCTTTTAGTAGTAAATCTGTCTGGGCCCGAATCAGTGTGGTAGCAGCAGGACCTGTGTTTAACTTTATTATGGCATGGGTGTTTGCATTGATTCTCATGGCATGTGTAGGATATGACAGACCAGTGCTGACAGATATTATAGAAGGATATTCGGCAGAAGAAGCCGGAATGCAGAAAGGGGACGAAATCATATCCCTGAACGGGCGTAGAACTCATTTCTATAGGGAAGTGAGTATGTATTCCTTTTTCTATCCAGGCAAGGATGTAGACGTAGTCTATGAAAGAGACGGCGAGAGATATAATACGAGACTGACACCAAAGCTAGATGAAGAAACCGGAACCTATCTGATAGGAATCAAGGGTTCTCTTGTCAGAGAGCGGGGAACAGTACTGCAGACAGTAACTCATAGTTTTCATGAAGTACGTTATTGGCTTTATACTACGGTGGAAAGTCTGCGGCTTTTGGTAACAGGCGGAGTCAGCATGAATGATTTAAGCGGACCCGTTGGGATTGTGAAAAATATAGGGGATGTTTATGATGAAAGCCAAAATACAGGAGGAGTATATCTTGCCTTTTTAAGTATGCTGAATATCTGTATTTTCCTATCCGCCAATCTGGGAGTTATGAATCTGCTTCCAATTCCAGCCTTGGACGGAGGACGTCTGGTATTTTTAATTGGAGAGGCAGTCTTTGGCAAAAGGATGAACCCTGAAAAAGAGGGTATGGTTCATTTTGTCGGGTTAATGGCATTAATGGCGTTAATGATATTTGTTATGTTTAATGATATCCGTAATATCTTTTAGGAGAAACAGATGGAGACAACTATAGTAAGAAGGAAAACAAGAGAAGTACAGATTGGCAATAAGAAAATAGGTGCAGGAAATCCTGTTTTAATTCAGTCTATGACCAATACAAAGACAGAAGATATCAAGGGTACCATAGATCAGATACAGCGGCTCACTTCGGCAGGCTGTGATATTATCCGATGTGCAGTTCCCACGATGGAAGCAGCAGAAGCACTGAAAGAAATAAAAAAGGGAATTACCATTCCGCTGGTGGCTGATATCCATTTTGATTATCGGCTTGCCATCGGGGCAATGGAACATGGGGCGGATAAAATCCGTATTAATCCTGGAAATATCGGCTCCAGAGAGAAAATAAAATCTGTGATTGATGCAGCAAAAGAACGTAATATCCCTATTCGTGTGGGTGTAAACAGTGGGTCACTGGAAAAAGAACTGGTGGAAAAGTACCATGGAGTTACTTCTGAAGGTATTGTGGAAAGTGCGTTGGACAAAGTCCATATTATAGAAGATATGGGTTATGATAATCTTGTCATTAGTATTAAATCATCGGATGTACTTATGTGTGTAAAGGCACATGAATTAATTGCCAATAAGACAGACTATCCTCTCCATGTAGGAATTACTGAGTCCGGAACCGTGACCAGCGGCAATATAAAGTCAGCCATGGGACTGGGGATGATTTTAGGACAAGGAATCGGAGATACAATTCGGGTATCCCTGACAGGTGATCCCGTGGAAGAGATTAAATCTGCAAAGATTATTTTAAGAACCCTTGGACTGCGCAAAGGCGGTATTGAAGTAGTATCTTGTCCAACCTGTGGAAGAACCCAGATTGATTTAATTGGTCTGGCAAATCAGGTGGAGAATATGGTGGCAGATATTCCGTTGGATTTAAAGGTTGCAGTTATGGGATGTGTGGTAAATGGACCAGGTGAAGCCAAAGAAGCGGATATTGGAATTGCAGGCGGAATTGGTGAGGGGCTGTTAATCAAACATGGAGAAATATATAAGAAGGTAAAAGAGGAAGAGCTGTTAGAGGCTCTTCGTTATGAATTGTTACACTGGAGAGAATAAAATGATTAAGCTGTTTTTTGATGTATTCCCGGAACTTAAGGTAAATAAAGATATGGAAAAGCTGTTGGCGGATGTGGAAGTAACTAAGGTTTCTACAAATCGGCAGCAGAGCCATCTCAGAGTATACCTATTAAGTGAAAGACTGATATGGAAAAGCAATATTTTCCATCTGGAGAATAATATCAAAGAGCAGCTTTTTCCAACCCATGATGTTTCGGTAAAGATTATAGAAAAATATCAGCTTTCCGGACAGTATAATCCCCAGAAACTTTTAGATGTATACAGAGATAGTATTTTAGATGAGTTTCGGGCATACAGTCTGCTGGATTACAGTGTACTGCGCATGGCAGAGATTAACTTTCCAGAAGAAAATAAAATGATTCTTACGTTGGAAGATTCTGTAATTGCCAGGCAAAAAGCAGAAGATATTGTACAGATTCTGGAGAAAATTATTTGTGAGCGTTGTGGTTTAAACGTTAAGATTCAAGTAGAATATACCAAGCCAAAAGAAAAGAAATATAAGAAAAACAGTGATATTCAGATTAAAAATGAAGTACATAGTATCGTAAGTCAGTCCTCTCTTATAAATGGCAACTCTTTGGACGAGATGCCGGAAACAGTAGAGGGAGGTGCAGCACCATTTTCACCGGATTCTGTTGTAATGGATGGGGCACCTAGACCGGAAAAGAAAGAGATAAAACCAGAGCCCCAAAAAGGAAAGTTCAAAAAGGGAGGTTCCTTTGGGGGAGGCAGATATGGAGGAAACTTTAAAAAATCAGATAATCCCGATGTGGTGTATGGAAGAGATTTTGAGGAAGAAACCACTGTCATCAAGGACATTCTGGGTGAAATGGGCGAAGTAGTAGTACGTGGAAAGATTTTAAGTCTGGAAACGAGAGAAATCCGAAATGAAAAGACAATTATTATATTTTCAATTTCAGATTTCACAGACACCATCATGGTAAAGATGTTTTCCAAAAACGAATTTGTACCTGATATTATTGCGGAAGTAAAAAAAGGGGCATTTTTAAAAATCAAAGGTGTTACTACCATAGATAAGTTTGATGGAGAATTGACCATTGGTTCTGTTACAGGAATTAAGAAAATACCGGACTTTACTTCCAGCAGGATGGACAATAGTCCTCAAAAGCGCGTGGAGCTTCATTGCCATACCAAAATGAGTGATATGGATGGAGTTTCAGAGGTAAAGGATATTATCAAACGTGCCATGAAATGGGGGCATAAAGCTATTGCAATCACAGACCATGGAGATATTCAGGCATTCCCAGAGGCAAATCATGCGGTTTCCCCAGAAGATGACTTTAAAGTTATCTATGGAATGGAAGCATATTTGGTAGATGATTTAAAGAATATTATTGAAAACTCTATGGGACAGAATCTGGATGACACCTATGTGGTATTTGACTTAGAGACCACAGGATTTAGTCCCTTGAATAACAGGATTATAGAAATTGGTGCAGTGAAGGTAGAAGGTGGAAAGATAACAGAGCGTTTTTCAAGCTTTGTAAATCCGGAAGTACCAATTCCCTTTAAAATTGAAGAGCTGACAGGTATCCGGGATGATATGGTGTTGGATGCTCCTAAAATCGAAACCGTTCTTCCACAATTTTTAAAATTCTGTGAGGGAGCTATTATGGTAGCTCATAATGCAGGGTTTGATATGAGCTTTATCAGTAAAAACTGTGAGAGACAGAAGCTTACTTGTGAATATACAGTGATTGATACAGTTGCTCTGGCAAGAGTGCTGCTGCCCCAGTTGAACCGTTTCAAGCTGAATACAGTAGCAAAGGCACTTAAAATACCACTGGACAACCATCACCGGGCGGTAGACGATGCAGTCTGCACAACAGAGATTTTTCTGAAATTTATAGAAATGCTCAAAGAGCGCGGTATCTATACATTGGAACAAGTAAATGAGATGGGAAATACATCAGTAGATAATATTAAGAAACTGCCGTCACATCATGCAATTATCCTGGCATTAAATGACACAGGGAGAGTTAATTTGTACCGTCTCATCTCCGAATCTCATTTGACTTACTTCCACAGACGGCCCAGAATCCCCAAAAGTGAGTATTTAAAATACAAAGAGGGATTGTTTATTGGTTCTGCCTGTGAAGCAGGAGAATTATATCAGGCTGTGCTGCGGGGAAGTTCGGATGAGGAAATTGCACGTCTGGTACGGTTTTATGATTATCTGGAGATACAGCCTCTTGGAAATAATGCATTTATGCTGCGGGGGGATAATCCAACCGTTGCTTCGGAAGAAGAGTTAAGAAATGTGAATCGGAAAATAGTGAAACTGGGAGAACAATTTCATAAGATGGTAGTTGCTGCCTGTGATGTTCATTTTCTAGATCCGGAAGATGAAGTATATCGTCGCATTATTATGGCAGGAAAGGGTTTTAAGGATGCAGATGACCAGCCCCCTCTTTTTTTACGGACCACCGAGGAGATGCTGGAAGAATTCTCATATCTGGGAAGTGAGAAAGCAGAAGAAGTAGTAATTACCAATTCAAATAGAATTGCAGATATGTGTGAGAAAATTTCTCCGGTCCGGCCCGATAAGTGTCCACCGGTAATTGAAAACTCAGATCAGATGCTTCGGGATATCTGCTATAACTGTGCCCATAGTATATATGGAGAGAAACTGCCCGATATTGTATATGAGAGGTTAGAGAGAGAACTGAACTCTATTATATCCAATGGCTATGCCGTAATGTATATTATTTCACAGAAACTGGTATGGAAATCAAATGAAGACGGCTATCTGGTAGGATCCCGTGGTTCCGTAGGTTCTTCCTTTGTTGCCACTATGTCAGGAATTACAGAGGTAAATCCGCTATCTCCTCATTATTATTGTCCTGAATGTCATTTCAGTGATTTTGATTCACCAGAGGTAAAAGAATTCAGCGGAAAAGCAGGATGTGATATGCCAGATCGGAAATGTCCGGTCTGCGGTACGGATTTAAAAAAGGACGGATTTGATATTCCATTTGAAACCTTTCTGGGATTTAAGGGAAATAAAGAACCGGATATTGACTTGAACTTTTCAGGAGAATATCAGAGTAAGGCTCATAAGTATACAGAAGTTATTTTCGGAGAAGGTCAGACCTTCCGTGCAGGAACCATTGGTACCCTTGCGGATAAGACTGCGTTCGGATATATTAAGAATTATTATGAAGAGCGGGGACAGCGGAAGCGTAACTGTGAGATTGACCGGATTGTGCAGGGATGCGTGGGGGTAAGACGTACCACAGGTCAGCATCCCGGAGGAATCATTGTATTGCCCATTGGAGAAGAAATACATTCTTTTACCCCAATTCAGCATCCGGCAAATGATATGAAAACAGATATTATTACAACACATTTTGATTACCATTCCATTGATCATAACTTATTGAAGCTGGATATTCTTGGACATGACGATCCCACCATGATTCGAATGCTGGAAGACATAACAGGCATCGATGCACAGAAGATTCCCTTAGACGACAAGGAGGTTATGTCTTTATTCCGTAGTACGAAAGCTCTTGGTATTAAACCAGAAGATATCGGGGGATGTCCTTTGGGTTCTCTTGGAATTCCAGAATTTGGAACAGAATTTGTTATTCAGATGTTAATTGATACCCAGCCCCAGTCTTTTTCCGATTTGATTCGTATTTCCGGTTTATCTCACGGAACAGACGTATGGCTGGGAAATGCGCAAACTCTGATTGAAGAAGGGAAGGCTACTATTTCAACAGCAATCTGTACCCGAGATGATATTATGGTTTATCTTATTAACATGGGAATTGAAAGTGAATTGTCCTTTACCATCATGGAGAGTGTGCGAAAGGGAAAGGGACTGGACCCGGAATGGGAAGAAGTTATGACAGAACATGGGGTGCCGGATTGGTATATCTGGTCCTGTAAAAAAATCAAGTACATGTTCCCTAAGGCCCATGCAGCCGCTTATGTTATGATGGCATGGCGAATAGCTTACTGTAAAGTATTTTATCCTCTGGCATATTATACGGCCTTCTTCAGTATACGTGCTACTTCGTTCAGTTACGAACTGATGTGTCAGGGAGAAGAAAAACTCAAGTATTTTATGGCTGACTATGAACGCAGAAAAGATATTTTAACCAAGAAAGAGCAGGATACTTATAAGGATATGAAAGTTGTCCAGGAAATGTATGCAAGAGGATTTGAATTCATACCGGTAGATATATTCACTGCCCAAGCTCATATATTTCAGATAATAGATGGGAAATTGATGCCGGCTCTGGACACCATTGAAGGGCTTGGAGATAAGGCGGCGGAAGCAGTTGTGGAAGCTGCAAAGGACGGGAAGTTTTTATCAAAGGATGATTTCCGTCAGCGAACCAAAGTGTCAAAGACAGTAATTGAATTGATGAGTGATTTGAGAATTCTGGAGAATCTGCCAGAGTCCAATCAGCTTTCCCTGTTTGATTTGTAATGCCGTAAAAAGTTCCAAAGGAATCATTGTAAATAAAAACAATGGTTCCTTTTTCGATAACAAATTATTTTTCATTTTCAATCTGAAGTTCGGTGACATTAATCGGTCCATTGGTAGGGGTCTGAAAGAATGCATCCTGATTTCCAAAACTTCTGAAATATACATAATTAGAGGTAATATTGATATCACAGTAAACACCCTGAGAAATAACCTCTTCTTCCGAAGAGCCGTCCAGGGCTTTTCGGCACAATTCATATATTTCATTTTCAGCATCATTTTTCTGATAGTAAGCATAATTTCCATAAATATTGTAGTAATCTACCCTGCATTCTGAAATATCTGTTTTCTCCCCGTTATTTTTCTGTACCCGGGTAAGATGATAGTCGTTGTCACAATCCATAAAGTAAACATAAGAATCGTCATTAATGGGATTCCAGCAGTTTCCTTCATAAAGAAGGGATGAAGTATCAGTAGAAGAATCCCACAGCCAGATATTATGTTCCGTTTTCACGCCATTGTAGCAGAGAGTTCCATCATCTGAAGGAGAGAGAAGTAAAGGGGAACTGCTGAGCTTTTCCTGTTCTGTACCATCGATTTTCACTTTGTATAGCGTAGATGCATTTTTTTTGTCATACTGTATGTAATAGATATAATTGCCGGACAAGGCAGCATAAAGGGAGAGCTTTTCATCCAGAGTAATCGGTTGTTTGCCATTATGTTTGATACGACACAGGCTGTTAGAATCCGACGTTGCAAAAGCAAAACTTTCTTCTTTTGGGGACTTGTTCTGGTTATCCCTGACATAGTAAATATAGTTGTCATCAACATTGATGAAAGAAACCTTATCTGTACCTATCTGACGTGCCTGAGTACCTTGCGGAGTCATTTGGTAGAGGGTATAATCGTCGTAGGGATTGGAAAAGTAGACGATGCCATTGTATTCACAGAATAATCCTGTATTGTAGTAGTTTCCCGCGGTGTTTCCCGAAATATTAGAAGTATTAAAATGGGTGCGGTTTTCATAGCGAGAATAAATAATAGCGGCTGTCATAGCTATAAAAATAATTACAATTAAAATAATTGAAAGTAGTTTAATCCTTCTTTTTTTCATGATAATTTCCCCTTTTTTTGAAATATTGTAAATAAAATATTATTTATACTAGAAATATTATATACATTTTAGAAAATTCTTGCAATATGCGGAAATGGAAAACTTGCCTTTCCGACATGATTGGTATATTATAAAGACAAAAATACTTTGAGGATGTGACGTATGAAAGATTTAATAGAAATTCGTGAAGAAATTGATAATATAGACAGCCAGATTGTCAAATTGTATGAAAAACGTATGAAATTGACCACAGAAGTGGCAGAATATAAGATTTCAACTGGAAAACAGGTGCTGGATAAGAAACGGGAAAAAGAAAAGCTGGACAAAACAGAGACTCAGGTAGTAGATTCACGGAACCGTTACGGGGTAAGAGAATTATTTGAGCAGATTATGGCAATGAGCCGGAAGCGCCAGTACCAGCTTATGATTAGTCATGGCCTGGGGGAAAAAGCAGATTTTGAAATGGTGGATAAATTACCCTTTGAACATGGAAAAATCGTATATCAGGGCGTAGAAGGCGCATACAGCCAAATGGCAATGCAGGCATATTTTGGTAAAGAAGCAGACAGCTTTAATGTAGATACCTGGCGTGATGCCATGGAAGCAATTCAGAATAGAGAAGCAGATTATGCAGTACTTCCAATTGAAAATTCTTCTGCTGGAATTGTTAGTGAGAATTATGATTTGCTGGTAGAATATGATAACTACGTAGTGGCAGAACAGATTATTAAAATTGAACATGCTTTGCTGGGCGTACCGGGAGCTAAAATTTCAGATATTTCCTGTGTGTATTCCCATCCACAGGCACTTATGCAGAGTGTGGATTTTCTGGATGAACATAAAGAATGGGAAAGAATCAGACTGAAAAATACAGCGGTATCTGCTAAAAAGGTATTTGAAGATGGGAAAAAGAACCAGGCTGCTATTGCAAGCAGGGTGACAGCAGATATTTACGGACTGGAAATATTGCAGGACAGCATTAACTATAGTAAGGATAACAGTACCCGATTTATCATAGTAACAGGAAAGAAACTTTATATGGAAAAGGCAGGAAAAATCAGTATCTGCTTTGAAATTCCCCACGAAAGCGGTTCCCTGTACCGTATGTTGTCTCATTTTATTTTTAATAATATCAATATGGTAAAGATTGAATCCCGCCCTATTAAAAATAAAAGCTTTGAATATCGTTTCTTTGTAGAGCTGGAAGGAAAGCTTACGGATGGAGCGGTGCAGAATGCATTAAAGGGACTGGTAGAAGAATCAAATTCAGTAAAGATACTTGGAACTTACTAACATTAACGAGGTAGACATGAAGAGCATAAAAGAATTGATTTTATATAAAAATTTTGAAAAAGAAAAAATATTTAAAAATTTCACTTGGATTATGGAAAATTATGACAATAACTATTATAATAGAGAAGATGTCAGAGCATTGTGGTATGAAAGTTTTCACGAATTGATAGAATTATCTGCAAGTCATGGATTTGAGGGAAACATTTGGCATAATTATCTGACTTATCTCCTTGTAAATAATGAAAATGCCTACAGCACAGCCTGTGAGATAAAGGGAAGGGTGGAAGGAAGCATCAACCAGATTGTCCTTCATGATTTTGCCATATTCCGGGAACTATTTGACTTTGATTTAAAGAGAATAGAATCAACCCTTGAATTAGAATGCCTGTCTATTATAGAACAGTATACCAGAGCGGAGGGTACAGGTAAGATTTTCAATCACCGTATCAGAGACCGTATCTGTAATCTCAGCAGCCGTCTGGAAGAAACGGAAAATGTAGAAGCTTTCAAGGAGGCAGTAACAGAATTTTACAAAGAGTTTGGTGTAGGAAAATTGGGCTTACATAAAGCATTTCGTGTAGAACACAGTGAACCGGAAGCAAAAATTGTACCAATTAGAAACATTGCTCATGTACATTTAGAAGACCTGGTAGGATATGAGATTGCAAAACGAAAGCTCATAGACAACACAGAAGCATTTGTAAAAGGAAAGCAGGCAAATAATTGTCTTTTATTCGGAGATGCAGGTACCGGAAAATCAACTTGTATAAAAGCAATTATCAACCAGTATTACAATCAGGGACTGCGTATGATTGAAGTGTATAAGCACCAGTTTCAGGATTTAAATTCTGTAATCGCACAGATTAAAAATCGGAATTATAAATTTATTATATATATGGATGATTTATCTTTTGAAGAATTTGAAATTGAATATAAATATCTGAAAGCAGTAATAGAAGGAGGGCTGGAAAAGAAGCCGGACAATGTGCTGATTTATGCTACATCCAATCGACGTCATCTGGTACGTGAAAAGTTCAGTGACAAGGAAGAACGGAATGATGATCTTCATAAGAATGACACCGTACAGGAAAAATTATCGCTGGTAGCAAGATTTGGAGTGACGATTTATTTTGGTGCGCCGGATAAAAAAGAGTTTCAGAATATCGTAAAGATTCTGGCAGAAAAATATCAGGTTCAGATGCCGGAAGAAGAACTTCTGGCAGAGGCGAATAAATGGGAACTGAACCATGGCGGATTGTCAGGAAGAACGGCTCAGCAGTTTATCAATTATTTACTTGGCAGACAATAAAAGAAAGGAATAAGTCATGCGAATTACGACATTTGCAGCAATTTATATTGGCTCCTATGAGGTAAGTCTGAAGATTTTTGAAATCTCATCCAGAAAAAAAAGGAAAGTCATTGACCATGTACGAAGCAGAGTGGAATTAGGGCGTGACGCATATACCAAAGGAGTTATTGGATATGAACTGGTAGAAGAACTTTGTGAAGTATTAAAGGAATTCCATATGATTATGGAAGGCTATAGGGTAGACTCTTATGAAGCTTATGCTGGAAATGTAATTCGGGATGTAAGTAATGAGTTGTTCATTCTGGATCAGATTCGTCTGCGTACTCAGATAAAGGTAATGGTATTAAGTAATTCAGAACATCGGTTTATGGGTTATAAGTCGCTGGCTGTTATGGAAGGGTTTGAAGAAATAATACAGAAAGGTGCCGCTGTAGTTGATGTAGGTGGTGGCAGTATGCAGATTACTTTGTTTTGGAAAGGAAATGCTGTTACCACCCAGCATATTGAGCTGGGCATTATGAGAATTCGGGAAAAACTGTCCGGAATTCAGAATATGGTTTCTCACTATGAAACACAGATACAGGAATTAATCGATAAGGAACTGGAAATATTCAGACGCCTTTATCTTCCGCAAAAAGATATAAAGTATGTAATTCTTATGGGAGATCATATTGGTGAAATTATAAAGAGCGTATCCAAAAAGGAAGCAGACGGAAGTATTGAAACAGAGCGGTTTGTGAAGTTGTTGAATAAGCTGAACAAAAAGTCTATGGAAGAAATAGCACGTGAGTTAAATCTTTCCAATGAACATGATTCCCTAATTATTCCTTCGGTGGTATTGTATAAGCGGCTGGCGGAAGAATTAAATGCACAGTATATCTGGGTGCCGGGAGTTAACATCAGTGAAGGCATTGCATATAATTATGCTGAAAAACACAATATGCTTCAATATGAACATGATTTTGATACAGATATTCTTTCGGCGGCTAAGAATCTGGCAGAGCGGTATGATGGATATTCCAGCCATACAGAAGCAGTATTAAAAATGAGCATGGTAATTTTTGATGCCATGAAAAAAGTACATGGAATGGGAAATAGAGAGCGGCTTCTTTTGCAGACAGCAGCCATACTTCATGACTGCGGGCGCTATATCAGTCTGGTGAATCAGGCGGAGTGTTCTTATCAGATTATCATGGCATCCGAAATTATAGGTATGACCCATTTGGAACGCCAGATGGCAGCCAATATTGTGAAATACAATTCTCATCCATTGCCGCAGTATCAAAACATGGTGGATAGGATGAGTCAGGGAAATTACATGATAGTAGCGAAACTGGCTGCAATCATAAAAATAGCAAATGCTATGGATCGAAGCCATAGGCAGAAATTCAGGAATATTAAGGCGGTTTTAAAAGAGAAGGAACTGATTATTACGGTAGAGTCCTCAGAAAGTATTGTGCTGGAAAAAGGATTGTTTTCTACCTATGCAGATTCTTTCGAAGAGGTTTTTAGTGTGAAACCAACAATAAAGGAAAAAAGGGTATTCCAATAAGGAGGGACTGGATGGAAAAAGACTATTTAAAACCGGAATATTATGAAAACCGGGAATTGAGCTGGCTAAAATTTAATGGACGAGTATTAAATGAGGCAAGAGATAAGTCAATCCCTTTACTGGAACGCTTGAAATTTTTAAGTATTACATCATCTAATCTGGATGAATTTTTTATGGTTCGTGTGGCGTCTTTAAAAGATATGGTACACGCAGGATACAAAAAGAAAGATATTGCAGGAATGACTGCTACGGAGCAGTTAGAAGCCATCAACAAAGATACTAGAGCTCTGGTAGATGCTCAGTATTCTACTTATAACAGATCCCTGGTACCATTGCTGAAGAATCAGGGAATAGAAATTATTGACCGGTTTGAAGAACTGACCAAAGAGCAGGGCGAATATGTAGATCGTTACTTTGAAGAAAACGTATATCCCGTATTAACGCCTATGGCAGTGGATGCATCCAGACCGTTTCCACTTATACGGAACAAAACGTTGAATCTTGCCGCAATGCTGTCTAAAAAAGGAGATGACAAGGAAGAAATGGAGTTTGCTACTGTGCAGGTGCCATCTGTCCTTTCACGGACAATACAGATTCCGTCAACCACGGAAGGAAATCAGACATTTATTTTGCTGGAACAGATGATAGAGCGTAATATCCAGCAATTATTTTTAAACTACAATGTGTTGTGTTCCTATCCCTACCGAATTATGAGAAATGCTGATCTTACCATAGACGAAGATGAAGCAGAGGATCTTCTGCAAGAGATTCAAAAGCAGCTTCGGAAGCGGCAGTGGGGGGAAGTAATCCGTCTTGAAGTGGAAGAGGGGATAGACAAACGTTTGCTGGCGATTCTGAAAGAGGAACTCAATGTTCAGCAGGAAGATATCTTTAAAATTAATGGGCCATTGGATGTAACCTTTTTAATGAAGATGTATGGCATAGAGGGGCATGACAAATTACGCTATGAGTCATATACACCTCAAAAGGTATCTCAGATTTTACCGGGAGAAGATATCTTTGAAAAAATACGAAAAGGAGATATTTTACTGCACCATCCATATCAGACCTTTGATCCGGTGGTGGATTTTATACGTCAGGCAGCAGCAGACGCTAATGTTCTGGCAATCAAGCAGACCTTATATCGTGTCAGCGGGAATTCTCCCATTATTGCATCGCTTGCTCAGGCAGCAGAAAATGGAAAACAAGTTTCCGTATTAGTTGAATTAAAAGCAAGATTTGATGAGGAAAATAATATTGTATGGGCCAAAAAGTTGGAAAAGGCAGGATGTCATGTTATTTATGGACTTGTGGGTCTGAAAACTCATAGTAAAATAGCGCTGGTGGTCCGTCGGGAAGAGGATGGTATTCGCAGATATGTACATCTTGGAACTGGAAACTATAATGATTCTACAGCAAAGCTATATACTGATTTGGGAATGTTCACCTGCTCCGAGGCAATAGGAGAAGATGCGACAGCTGTATTTAATATGCTTTCGGGATATTCTGAGCCCTTAAGCTGGAATAAATTGGTAGTTGCTCCCATCTGGCTGAGAAAGAGATTTTTAAAACTAATCAAGCGCGAGATGAAGTATGCACTAGAAGGAAAAGAAGCATTTATCAAGGCAAAAATGAATTCCTTATGTGACCGGGAAATTATTGCGGCATTGTATGAAGCTTCAGCAGCAGGAGTAAAGATTGAACTAATCGTCAGAGGAATATGTTGTCTTAGAAGTGGAATACCAGAAATCAGCGAGAATATTTCTGTAAGATCCATTGTAGGAAATTTTTTAGAACACAGTCGAATCTTTTATTTTCACAATGATGGGCAGGAAGAAATTTATATGGGAAGTGCGGATTGGATGCCGCGTAATCTGGATCGCCGGGTTGAAATACTTTTTCCCGTAGAGAACGAACATCTCATGGAAGAAATAAAACATATTTTAAAAGTGCAGATGGATGATAATACCAAGGCTTGTGTTATGCAGCAGGATGGAGCATATGAAAAGATAGATAAGCGTGGGAAGAAACTGGTAAATTCACAGGAGCAGTTCTGTAAGGAGGCCAGAAAAGCAATTCCCAAAAAAGTAAATATATATCAGGAACGGATATTTGTTCCCGCAGCACCATTGGAATAGGTACACATGAAAATCACAAATTAAATACGGGGTATACTAGGAGGGTAACAAAATGAGAAACAAAATTTTATTTTCGGATTTAGATGATACGTTATTAAAGAAGGATAAGACTATTTCGGAAGAAGATAGAAATGCTATTGTAAAAATGCTGGAGCAGGGACATTACTTTGTTGTTGCAACAGGAAAACCCATTGAAGTTGGAAGAAATGTAATTACAGAGTTGGGGCTTACTATGCCGGGGTGCTATATGATAGCATTTAATGGTGCAGTAGTCTATGATTGTGCTTCAAACCGGTATTTGATGGAACATACATTGCCATTGGAGATTGTAAAAGAAATTTTTGAAGAAGCAGAAGCTGCCGGTATCCATGTACAGACATACCAGATGAATAGTATATTGACCCATGAACATGATGAGGCATTAGATTTTTATCTGGAAAGGGCAAAGATGGATTACAGACTGGTACCCAATATTTTCGAATGCATTGAGAAGGAGCCCCATAAGGTACTGGCAATTAATATAGACAGCCAGGAACCACTGCTGAACCTACAGGCAGGTCTCCTGAAGAAACATCCGAATATGGAAGAACACTGCAATTGCTTTTTTTCTTGTGATGAATATCTGGAATTTTGTCCCAAAGATGTAAATAAAGGACTGGGAGTGAAATATCTTTCCGAATTTTTAAATGTACCATTGGAAGATACCGTGGCAGTAGGCGATGAAAGAAATGATATTTCAATGATAAAAGCTGCGAAAATAGGGGTGGCTGTGAAAAATGCCAGTGAAAATGTAAAGAAGGCCGCGGATTACATAACCGAAAATGATCATGAGCACAATGCAGTAGCTGAAGTAATAGAAAGATTTATTTTAGGCAAAAAAGAGAATTAGGTTTGAACTGATTTCCCATAAGTCTAACTTATGGGAGGTCATTTTTTATAATATCAAGCAGAGTATCTGGAATCTTCAAATTACCTTTTCCGGTTCCAAGGTGGATATAAGGCTTATTTTCGCCATGGAAATCAGAACCGCCACTGATAAGTAAATCAAATTCTTTGGCAAATTTTTTCATATTTCTTTCATCACCGGGACTATTCATGGAATAAATGGCTTCGATGCCTGTAAGTCCGGCAGACTTTAAATCCCTGATAAAAAAACGAAGACGGTCATGATTCATATGACAGAGTACCGGATGAGCAAAAAAAGCAAGTCCTCCGCTCTGGTTAATTAAATCAATGGCTTCAAAAGGAGTGATTTTTTCCCGTGGAACGTAACACCGGCAGTTATCGCCCAGATATTTACGAAAGACAGTTTCACGGTTTTTTATAAATCCCTGTTCTACTAGATAGCGGGCGAAATGTGCACGTGTAATGACACTTTTGGGATATTCCATCTGCAGCTTCTCTAAAGAAATATCAAACCCTTCTTTTTGGAGTGCGAAAGCCATCTTTTCATTTCGAAGTTCACGGCTGTCAAGAAATTTCTGAAGCTTTGCAAGAAAGGCAGTGCTGGTATCATCAATATAAAAGCCTAGGATGTGTACTTCCGTACCATTATAATTGGTAGAAAGCTCGATTCCCGGAACCAGTTCTACACCAAGTGCTTGTGCGATGGGACGGGCCTTTTCAAGTCCTGTTACGGTATCATGATCTGTCAGTGCGATGGCAGAAAGCCCTGTATCGGCTGCCAACTGCATCAATTCCTGTGGGGTAAGTGTTCCATCAGATTCTGTGGAATGGGTGTGTAAGTCAATCATAAAAACCCTTTCTATTTTTAAAACAATATGTTATACTTTAAAAGTTGTTTTTATTATAGCACAAAAAGTTCTTGACGATAAGTATTAGGTATGATATAGTGATGAAGTTGTAAGAAGAAAACAAAGTAGAGTATCCACTCTCACCGTAGCACAAATATGTGACTAATGGTTCATATTCATTAAAGAATACGAAAGTATTAAGAATATAAGTGGATAGTCTATCTATCCACTTTTTTTAAAATTAATTTTTGGAGGTGCAAAACCATTAGCGATTTAATGATGAATGAACAAATCAAAGATAAGGAAGTTCGTCTGGTTGGCGAAAACGGAGAACAGTTGGGTGTCATGTCTGCAAGAGAAGCGTTGAAGCTTGCTCTGGAAGCAGAACTTGATTTAGTGAAAATTGCTCCTACGGCAAAGCCGCCGGTATGTAAGATTATCGATTATGGTAAATACAAATATGAGCTTATAAGAAGAGAAAAAGAAGCAAAGAAGAAGCAGAAAACTGTTGATGTAAAAGAAATCCGTTTGTCACCAAACATTGATACCAATGATTTGAATACAAAAATTAATGCAACAAGAAAATTTATCACCAAAGGAAATAAGGTGAAAATTACATTGCGTTTCCGCGGAAGAGAAATGGCTCACATGAGAAACAGTAAGCACATTTTAGAGGAATTTGCAGAAACACTTGCAGATGTTGCGGTAGTGGAAAAGGCTCCTAAATTGGAAGGTCGCAGCATCAGTATGGTATTGACGGAAAAGAAAAGTTAGATTTAAGGAGGAAATAAAAATGCCAAAAATTAAAACATGCAGAGCAGCAGCAAAACGATTCAAAAAAACAGGTACTGGAAAATTAAAAAGAAATAAAGCTTATAAGAGGCATATTTTAACGAAGAAATCCACAAAGAGAAAGAGAAACTTAAGAAAAGCAGCAATGACAGATGCTACTAACATTAAGAACATGAAGAAGATTTTACCATATTTGTAAGAATAAGTTAAGGAGGAATAGAAGTCATGGCAAGAATTAAAGGCGGATTAAATGCTAAGAAGAAACATAATAGAACATTAAAGTTAGCAAAAGGATATAGAGGAGCACGCTCCAAACAGTATAGAGTAGCTAAACAGTCTGTTATGAGAGCGTTAACAAGTTCTTATGCAGGTAGAAAAGAAAGAAAAAGACAGTTCAGACAGTTATGGATTGCACGTATCAATGCTGCAGCAAGAATCAATGGGATTTCTTACAGTCAGTTTATGCATGGATTAAAATTAGCTGGTGTAGATGTTAACCGTAAGATGTTAGCTGAAATGGCAGTAAATGATGCAGAAGGTTTTACCACCTTGGCAGAATTGGCAAAAACTAAAGTAGCATAATAAGTTTTTGAAAAGCAGAAAATAATACTTGATTTTTAGAAACTCAGCGTGTATAATATTACTGTTACTGTTGAGTTTCACATGGCTCGTTGGTCAAGCGGTTAAGACGCCGCCCTCTCACGGCGGAATCACGGGTTCGAGCCCCGTACGAGCTGCTAACTATTAAAAAGTACCAGGAACACAATGTTCTTGGTACTTTTTTGATTTATGATATTTATTTAAGATAAAAACAGGGGATTATGGAGAAAATTCCTTAAAACCCTTGCAATCTGTAGCGTTAAGTGATATGATGCTAAGGATAACAGAGATTACTTAGACTTGGGAGTGGGCATTGGTCCACTCTCAATTTTGTGTGAGGGATGAAAAATAGGAACAAAGAAGGAAGGTGTAAATATGTCAAAGAAAGAGACGTATGAACAGCGCACAGAAGAATTACTGCTTCCTATCATGGAAGAAAACCATTTTGAATTGGTAGATGTGGATTTCGTGAAAGAAGGGGGCAACTGGTATCTGCGTGCATACATCGACAAGGAAGGTGGAATCACCGTAGATGACTGCGAGATAGTCAGCAGAAAAATGAGTGGCCTTCTGGATGAAACAGATTTTATACAGGAATCCTATATCTTTGAAGTAAGTTCCCCGGGATTGGGAAGACCATTAAAGAAAGAAAAAGATTATGTGAGAAGCATGGGAAAGGAATTGGAAATCAGGACCTACCGTGCAATTAATAAAGAGAAAGAATTTTATGGTATTTTAACAGATTACGATGAAAATACTGTAACCATCCAACCAGAGGATGGAGAAAAAATGACATTCAACAAATCAGACATTGCCTTAATCCGTCTGGCTTTCGATTTTTAAAAATGCGTCAAATAACAAGAAAATATTCAGGAGGATAAAAAAATGAACAACGAGTTATTAGAAGCGTTAAATATACTGGAAAAGGAAAAAGACATCAGTAAAGATACATTATTAGAAGCAATTGAAAATTCATTAATTACGGCATGTAAAAACCATTTTGGAAAATCGGATAATATTAAAGTGAATATTGATCCGGAGACATGTGAATTTCATGTATATGCAGAAAAAACAGTAGTTGAAGAAGTAGAAGATGATGTGATGGAAATCAGTATTGGAAATGCAAAGATGATAGACTCAAAGTATGAAAACGGAGATATTGTTAATGTAGAAGTAAAATCTAAAGAATTTGGGCGTATTGCCACGCAGAATGCCAAGAATGTAATTTTACAGAAAATCCGCGAAGAGGAAAGAAAAGTACTGTTTAACCAATATTATGGAAAAGAAAAAGATGTGGTTACCGGTATTGTGCAGCGGTATGTTGGTAGAAACATCAGCATTAACCTTGGAAAAGTAGATGCTGTGTTAAGTGAAAACGAACAGGTAAAGGGAGAGGTGTTCCAGCCTACAGAGAGAATAAAATTGTATATTCTGGAAGTGAAATCCACATCTAAAGGACCCAAAATTCTGGTGTCCAGAACCCATCCGGAGTTAGTGAAACGTTTGTTTGAATCTGAAGTAACAGAAGTAAAAGAAGGTATTGTAGAAATCAAGAGTATTGCAAGAGAAGCTGGAAGCAGAACTAAAATTGCAGTATGGAGCAATGATGAGGATGTAGATCCGGTAGGAGCATGTGTTGGTTTAAATGGTGCAAGAGTTAATGCAATTGTAAACGAACTGCGTGGTGAAAAGATTGATATCATTAACTGGAGCGACAATTCAGCAATGTTGATTGAGAACGCATTAAGTCCCGCAAAGGTTATTTCCGTTATTGCGGATGCCGAAGAGAAAACGGCAAAAGTAGTTGTTCCGGATTATCAGTTATCTCTGGCCATTGGAAAAGAAGGACAGAATGCCAGATTGGCAGCAAGACTTACAGGTTTTAAGATTGATATTAAAAGCGAAACTCAGGCAAGAGAATCCGGAGATTTCATGGATTATGAAAATGAATATGAAAGTGATTTTGAAGAGTACGAAGAAGTCGGTGAGTATGTAGAAGAGGAAAAGGAGAATGAATAAAAAGATTCCCATGCGTCAATGTGTAGGCTGCGGTGAAATGAAGAGCAAAAAAGGGCTCCTTCGTGTAATAAAAACTGCAGAAGATGAAATTCTTTTAGATACAACCGGGAAAAAAAATGGCAGAGGTGCATATATATGTCCAGATGAAAATTGTCTGCAAAAGGCAATTAAGACAAAAGGATTAGAACGCTCCTTAAAAACTGCCATACCAAAAGAAGTAATAGAGAATCTGACAAAGGAGATGGAAACAATTGCAGCAAAATAGAATATTGTCCATGCTGGGCCTTGCGGCGAAAGCAGGAAAAGTAGCAAGCGGTGAGTTTTCAACAGAAAAAGCAGTAAAAAGCGGAACGGCATTTCTTGTATTAATATCGGAAGAAGCGTCTAACAATACCAGAAAAATGTTTCGTAATATGTGTTCCTTTTACCAGGTTCCGATGTATATATATGCTCCAAAGGAGGCGTTAGGTCATGCCATTGGCAAACAGTTTCGAGCATCCGTTGCAATATTGGATCAGGGATTTGCCAAAAGTCTGGAGGAAAAATTAAAATTAGCAGAGAAAACGGAATAGCGGAGGTAGAAGAGTATGGCAAAAGTTAGATTACATGAACTTGCAAAAGAGTTAAATATACAGTCGAAAGATATTATAAAATTTCTGGAAGAAAAGAATATTACAGGGAAGGTAGCCAGCAGTTCTATAGAAGATGATACGATTTCCATGGTAAAGACAAAGTTTTCCGGTAAAAAAGAGAACAATGTTAAGGAAGATACAAATTCAGAAAAAGAGCGTCCTAAGAAAAAGTCAAGTATTACTGCTGTATTTAATCCACAGAACAGTAAAACAGCGCCCAAACGTCCACAGGGACAGAGACCAGATGGAAATCGCCCACAGCGTCCACAGGGACAGAATGCAGATGGAAGCCGTCCACAGGGACAGAGACCAGATGGAAATCGTCCACAGTATTCTCAGGGACAAAGACCAGACGGAAACCGCCCACAGGGACAGAGACCAGATGGAAATCGTCCACAATATTCCCAGGGACAAAGACCAGACGGAAACCGTCCACAAGGCCAGGGACAGAGGACCGATGGAAACCGCCCACAGCGTCCATACGGACAAAGACCGGATGGAAATCGTCCACAAGGCCAGGGACAGAGAACCGATGGAAACCGCCCACAGCGTCCATACGGACAAAGACCGGATGGAAACCGTCCACAAGGCCAGGGACAGAGAACCGATGGAAACCGTCCACAGCGTCCATACGGACAAAGACCGGATGGAAACCGTCCACAGGGCCAGGGACAGAACAATCGTCCAAACAATCCGAGAAATCGATTTGAACAGGAAATCAATAAATTGAACCAGAATTCACCGGCACCTGCTGCTGAGGAAAGAGGCAAAGAAAGCAGGGAACGTGAGAACCGAAAAACTAACGCTCAGCGTCATGATAAAGCGGTGGTAGGCAAGGGTACCAAGAAACCGGAACGTTTTAATAATCTTGAGAAAAAAACCAGGAAGAAAAAACAGCAGCAGCCAGCTCCACAACTACAGAAAAAAGAGGAAGAAACCATTAAGACAATTACATTGCCGGAAAAAATGACCATCAAAGAATTAGCAGACCGCATGAAAGTACAGGCATCTGTTATTATAAAAAAACTGTTTTTACAGGGGAATATGGTCACTGTAAACAGCGAAATTGATTTTGCAGCAGCAGAAGAAATTGCATTAGAATTTAACTGTATCTGCGAAGCAGAAATAAAAGTGGATGTAATTGCAGAATTGCTGAAGGAAGAGGAAGAAGACGAAGCAGTTATGGCAAAACGTCCTCCAGTTGTATGTGTTATGGGGCATGTAGACCATGGTAAAACATCTCTGTTGGATGCTATCCGTGATACTCATATTAGTGACAGAGAGGCTGGCGGAATTACACAGCATATCGGAGCATATATGGTAGAGTGTAATGGAGAGAAAATTACATTTTTGGACACTCCGGGACATGAAGCCTTTACTGCAATGCGTATGCGTGGTGCAAATTCTACGGATATTGCAATTCTTGTAGTAGCAGCGGACGATGGAGTTATGCCTCAGACAGTAGAAGCAATTAGCCATGCAAAAGCGGCTGGTGTAGAAATCATCGTAGCAATTAATAAAATTGATAAGCCAAGTGCTAATATTGAACGTGTGAAACAGGAATTGGCAGAACATGAGTTGATTCCCGAAGATTGGGGCGGAAGCACTATTTTCGTACCAGTTTCTGCACATACCAATGATGGTATCAAACAGTTACTGGAAATGGTGCTGTTAACAGCAGAAATCAGTGAGTTAAAATCAAATGCCAAAAGAAATGCAAGAGGTCTTGTAATCGAGGCGCAGTTGGATAAGGGAAGAGGTCCTGTTGCAACCGTTCTGGTTCAGAAAGGTACTTTGCGAGTAGGAGAACCAATTGCATGCGGAAGCTGTTATGGTAAAGTAAGAGCAATGATTGATGATCAGGGAAGAAGAGTAAAGGAAGCAGGTCCTTCTACCCCAGTGGAAATATTAGGATTGAATAATGTGCCTAATGCAGGGGAAATCTTTGTATGTACAGATTCTGAAAAAGAAGCCAAAAGCTTTGCAGAAATATTTATTTCAGAAGGAAGAGAAAAAATGCTGGATGATACAAAATCCAGAATGTCTCTGGATGATTTATTTACCCAGATTAAGTCAGGTAATGTAAAAGAACTTCCTATCATCGTAAAAGCGGATGTTCAGGGATCTGTAGAGGCTGTAAAACAGAGTCTTATAAAACTTTCCAATGAAGAAGTTGTTGTAAAAATCATTCATGGCGGTGTAGGTGCTATCAATGAATCTGACGTAAGTCTTGCATCAGCTTCCAATGCAATCATCATTGGATTTAATGTAAGACCGGATGCAACAGCGAAAGCAACTGCAGATCGTGAAGGCGTAGATATGAGACTTTACAAGATTATCTACAGCGCAATTGAAGATGTGCAGGCTGCCATGAAAGGTATGCTGGATCCAATATTCGAAGAGAAGATACTTGGGCATGCAGAAGTGCGCCAGATATTCAAAGCTTCCGGTATTGGAAACATTGCTGGTTCCTATGTTCTGGACGGTATATTCCAGAGAGGATGCAAAGTGCGCATTACTCGTGAAGGAGAGCAAATCTTTGAAGGAAATCTTGCATCACTGAAACGTTTTAAAGATGATGTAAAGGAAATAAAGACAGGATACGAATGTGGTCTTGTTTTTGAAGGATTTAATGAAATTCAGGAGCTTGATATGGTAGAAGCATATACCATGGTAGAGATTCCTAGATAATAGATATTGAGGAAATGGTATGAGAAAAAACAGTATTAAAAACACCAGAGTCAACGGAGAGGTTCTGCGGGAATTAAGTAATATTATACGCGGTGAAATCAAAGATCCCAGAATCAATCCCATGACCTCTGTAGTAGCCGTAGAGGTGGCTCCGGATTTAAAAAGCTGTAAAGCGTATATCAGCGTACTTGGAGATGAAAAGTCTCAGAAAGACACTTTGGCAGGATTGAAAAGTGCAGAAGGATATATTCGGAGTAAACTGGCTAAAAATATCAATTTAAGAAATACGCCGGAAGTTCGTTTTGTGCTGGATCAGTCCATAGAATATGGAGTGAATATGTCAAAATTAATTGACGACGTAAACAAGGAGCAGTAGCTATGGAAAAGCTGGCATCTCAGCTGGAACAGGTGAAAACAGTTGCCATTACCGGACACGTACGTCCGGATGGTGACTGTGTAGGATCCTGTCTGGCAACTTATAACTATATTAAAACATGGTACCCCGACATTGCAGTAGATGTATATTTAGAATCTATTCCAAATAAATTTGAATTTCTGAAAAATGCAGATCAGATAAGAAATACCTGTCAATCAGAACAGGTATATGATGTATGTATTGTTCACGACTGCGGCGATATTGGACGGTTGGGCGATGCAAAAAAATACTTTGAAGCAGCCAGAAAGACAGTATGCATTGACCATCATGTCACCAATGACAATTTTGCAGATGAAAATCATATTTTTCCCAAAGTAAGTTCTACATCAGAACTTATTTTTGATTTGCTGGAAGAAGAAAAGATTACCAAAGACATTGCGGAATGCATTTATTTGGGGATGGTTCATGATACTGGGGTTTTTCAATATTCCAGTACCACAGCTAAAACCATGAATATTGCAGGAAGGCTCATGGAAAAAGGCATTGATTTTACAAAAATAGTAGATGAAACCTTTTATACCAAGACATTTCAGCAGAATAAAATTCTGGGACAGGCACTTTTAAATAGTGTGCTTTATCTGGAAGGTGCTTGTATTGCCACGACAATTTCTAAAGAGGAAATGGAACAATATCAGGTTCTTCCCAGGCATTTGGATGGTATCATAAGTCAGCTTCGTGTAACCAAAAATGTGGAAGCTGCTATTTTCTTATATGAAAATGAAGATAGGACATGGAAGGTGAGCATGCGTTCTAATGGAAAGGCAGATGTGGCTGCAATTGCAATGAAGCACGGTGGCGGCGGACATGTGCGGGCAGCAGGAGTTTCCATGACAGGAACACCAGAAGAAATTATTGGTATGTTATGTAGAGAAATGAAGGAGCAGTTATAGTTCAGTATGATAAGTGGAATCATTAATGTGTATAAAGAAAAAGGTTATACTTCCCATGATGTAGTTGCAAAGCTCCGGGGAATTTTAAGGCAGAAAAAAATCGGCCATACCGGAACTTTGGATCCCGAGGCAGAGGGAGTTCTGCCGGTTTGTCTTGGAAAGGCAACACGGGTATGTGATATGCTTACAGAAAAAGATAAGATATATCAGGCTGTTATGCTGCTTGGAAAGAAAACAGATACTCAGGATACCACCGGAATGATACTGGAAACAAAAGAAGTTTCCTGCACGGAGGAGCAAGTTCGGGCAGCAGTGGAAGGCTTTCAAGGTATATATTTTCAAATTCCTCCCATGTATTCTGCTTTAAAGGTAAATGGAAAGAAACTTTGCGATTTGGCAAGAGAAGGAATTGAAGTAGAAAGAAAACCAAGAGAAGTAGTTATTTATTCAATAGAAATAGAAGAAATCAATCTTCCCAGAGTGAAAATGACGGTACATTGTTCCAAAGGAACCTATATTCGTACTTTGTGTCAGGATATAGGTGAAAAATTAGGCTGTGGAGGATGCATGGAGTCCTTATTGCGTACCCAGGCAGCCCAGTTCCGTTTGGAAAATGCCCTAAAGTTATCCGAAATTGAACAAAAGGTACATCAGTTGCGGAAAGAATCCGGGGAAGAACTAACGGCGGAAATGCTGGGAGATACGGTAATACCTACAGATGCAGTATTTAAGGAATATCCGGCAGTTTCAGCTAAAGATGGATTTGAAAAGATGTTATACAATGGCAACGCCATGCAGCCGGAATGGCTGGAAGGATGGCAAGAATCCTTTCTGTCAGAAAAAGTACGCTTGTATGATAAAAAGGGAAGTTTTATAGGGATATATCAATACGATAATAAACGGGAAGCTATCAGACCGATTAAGATTTTTATGGAATAGGACAGGATTATGGAATACATAAAAGGGACTACTACATTTAAAATAATAGAACCAACAGTGTTATCTCTGGGAAAGTTTGACGGGATTCACAGGGGACATGAACTCTTAATGGATTATGTGTTTAAAAAGAAAAAAGAAGGGTTAAAGGCAGTTATATTTACCTTTGATATGCCCCCCAGAAAAAGTGTGGAACACATTCAAACCAGAGTACTGACTACGAATCAGGAAAAAGTCCGATTGTTTGAAAGTATCGGAATTGACTACCTGATTGAATGTCCTTTTACACCGGAAGTCATGTGCATGGAACCAGAAGCATTTATAGAAATGATAGTAAAACAACTGAATATAAAGTGCCTGGTTGTTGGAAAAGATTTTCATTTCGGCCATAACCGCCGGGGAGATTATCGAATGCTTCAGCAATATGCAGAGGTATATGGATATGAAGTGGAAGTTGTTGATAAAATGCAGGAAGATGGACGTGATATCAGCAGCACCTTTGTGAGAGAAAAGATTATAGAAGGAAATATAGAAAAGGCAAACGAACTTCTGGGCTATCATTATTTTGTGGAAGGCATTGTTCATCATGGCAGAAAAATGGGAAGGGCAGTTCTTGGAATTCCTACTATAAATCTAAAACCGGAAGAAGAAAAGCTTCTACCGGCTTCCGGGGTATATCTTTCTATAACAGAATGGAATGGAACATCTTATCCGGGAATTACAAATATAGGCTGTAAACCTACCATAAACGGTGAAAATCCCATAGGGGTGGAAACACATCTCTTTGACTTTGGTAAAGATATTTATGGGTCAGAAGTAAAAGTGAGTTTTATAAGCAGGGTGCGGGACGAAAAGAAGTTTGAATCTTTAGAAGCGTTGAAGAAACAGATGGAACAAGATATTGAATATGGAAGAAAAAAGATTCAAAGTGTAATATAGTTTTCGTATATCAACTGTTATATTAAAGATTTTAGAAGTAAATGTTACGAAAATATTACAAAAGGCTTGACAGTGTAATTTTCAGTTGATATAATAGCCAAGGAATTAACAGTAGGATATATTGTATTCTACTGTTTTTTAATTTATATGATACCAGGGGGAAAAAGTCATGCTTTTTATGCTTGCATGAAAAAGGATGAGTTTGGGACCCGCAAAATATGAGAAAGTAGCCCGAATAGGGCGGAATTCGAATATTTTTAGGAGTGCATGAGCACAAAGTGCGAAGCAATCCGTAGGTATCATGTGGTCAAAATACTTTTTGACCTCCTGATCTATAATGAAAAAACTATAAAATTACAAATAATTCAGGATATTAACAGTATCCGGGAGGAAAATCATGAAATGTGAGATTAAGAAAATAATTGCTGTCTGTATGACAAGCGCCACTGTTTTTAGTATGTTTTCGATGCAGGCAGAAGCATCACAGGGAGTAAATGCGGGAATTACAGCAGTATTAGGAGAATATCTTTCAAGTGAAATAAACGCAGGAATTGTAGCAGGAGAAGCACAGAAGACTCAGGCTGCTAATATAGAGACAATATGTGGATATACCAATCTTGGCATTGCAAAAGTTGAGAATCATCTGAATATTCGGGAAGGTGCAGGAGAAGACTATGATTTAGCTGGAAAACTGCCTAAGGATGCCGGATGTGAGATTTTAGAGACAGAAGGGGAATGGAGTAAGATTCAGTCTGGCGATGTTACAGGATATGTAAAGAGTGAATTTCTTTTAACTGGTGAAGAAGCGGCACAGAAAGCAGCAGAGATAAAATCAATTGTTGCAACTTCTGTTACACAGACTTTAAATGCCAGAACAGAACCGAATGTTGACTGCAGCATCTGGACCATGATAGCAGAAGGGGAAGAACTGGATGTTGTAGAAGATGCAGGTGAATGGATAAAAGTAGAAATTGACGGAGATGAATGCTATGTTGCCGGAGAGTTTGTAGAATTATCAGAAGAACTGCCGAAGGCAATGACTATGACAGAGATTAATTATGGTGAAGGTGTATCCGATGTACGTGTGGATATGACACAGTATGCATGTCAGTTTGTTGGTAATCGTTATGTATGGGGAGGAACCAGTCTTACAAATGGTGTAGACTGTTCTGGATTTACCATGAAGATTTATGAAAAATATGGAATATCCCTGCCCCATTCTTCTAAAGCACAGGCAAACAGCGGTACAAGAGTAGATTCTTCTGATGCAAGACCGGGAGACTTGTTCTTCTACGGAAGCGGAAGTGGTATTAACCACGTGGCAATGTATATTGGAAATGGTCAGGTGGTACATGCCAGTTCAGCAAAGACCGGAATCAAAATTTCCAATGCATTTTACCGTTCACCGGTTTGTGTGGTAAGATTACTTAATGATTAAAAAGCGCTTTACAAGCATAGAATACCTATGCTATAATAACGCAGTGTGAATAAGCCCATATTCAGTAGTTGGATACTCCACCCACTACTTAATATTCACAGTAACAGGGCGATTATAGAAGAATTATAAAGGAGGTTATCATTATGATAGCAAAGGACAAGAAACAGGGAATTATTGCTGAATACGGAAGAACACCTGGAGATACAGGTTCACCAGAAGTTCAGATTGCAATTTTATCAGCAAGAATTCAGGAATTAACAGAGCATTTAAAAGAAAATCAAAAGGATCATCATTCCAGAAGAGGACTTTTAAAAATGGTTGGTCAGAGACGTGGTTTACTTGCATACTTAAAGAAAACTGATATTGAAAGATATCGTACTTTAATTGACCGTTTAGGACTTAGAAAGTAATCCTTTCAGAGTGATTATAGAAATAGAGCGGGTTTCCGCTCTATTTTCATATGATTAGGAAATCAATGGTAATTCGGCAGAAAGAAGTTCCGAGACCACTGAGATGTGCACAATATAGTTGTGTATGTCTCAGTCGTTTCGGTATCTTCTGCCATAACGGAAAGATATTGTCTTTCCAGATTATATATAATAAAGGAGATATAAAATATGTTTAAACAGTTTACAATGGAGCTTGCAGGAAGAACTCTTCGTGTAGATATTGGAAGAGTAGCTGCACAGGCAAACGGAGCTGCTTTGATGCATTATGGCGATACCGTGGTATTATGTACCGCTACTGCGTCAGACAAACCACGTGAGGGAATCGATTTTTTCCCATTAAGTGTTGAATATGAAGAAAAGTTATATTCTGTAGGAAAAATCCCTGGAGGATTCAATAAGAGAGAAGGAAGAGCATCTGAAAATGCTATTTTAACTTCTCGTGTTATTGACCGCCCGATGCGTCCATTATTTCCAAAGGACTATCGTAATGATGTAACCTTAAACAACCTTGTTATGAGTGTTGATTCAGAATGCCGTCCTGAAATTGTGGCAATGATTGGTTCCGCTATTGCTACCAGTATTTCAGATATTCCATTTGCAGGTCCTTGTGCAACAACACAGATTGGAATGATTGACGGAGAATTTGTAGTTAATCCAAATCAGGAACAGTGGAAAAATGGAGATTTAACCCTGACCGTAGCATCTACCAATGAAAAAGTTATTATGATTGAAGCAGGTGCAAATGAAATTCCAGAAGATAAAATGATTGAGGCTATTTATAAGGCTCATGAAATCAACCAGACTATTATTGCATTTATCAACGAAATGGTAGCTGAAATTGGAAAGTCAAAACACGAGTATACAAGTTGTGCAGTACCAGAAGAACTTTTTACAGCAATAAAAGAAATGGTACCTCCAGCAACCATGGAGGAAGCTGTATTTACAGATGAAAAACAGGTGCGTGAAGAGAATATCAAAAAAATCACAAACCAGCTGGAAGAGGCATTTGCAGATAATGAAGAATGGCTTTCTGTACTTGGAGAAGCAATTTACCAGTATCAGAAAAACACAGTTCGTAAAATGATTTTAAAAGATCACAAACGTCCGGATGGCCGAGAAATCAATCAGATTCGTAGATTGGCATCTGAGATAGATTTAATCCCAAGAGTGCATGGTTCTGCGATGTTCACACGTGGACAAACACAGATTTGTGATATTGTAACACTGGCTCCTTTATCAGAAGTACAAAGAATTGATGGATTGGATGAAAATGAATTAAATAAACGTTATATGCATCACTATAACTTCCCATCATATTCCGTTGGAGAAACAAGACCAAGCAGGGGACCGGGACGTCGTGAAATTGGGCATGGATCACTGGCAGAAAAAGCATTGCTTCCAGTACTTCCATCTGAGGAAGAATTTCCATATGCAATCCGTTCAGTATCCGAAACATTTGAATCTAACGGTTCTACCTCCATGGCATCTACCTGTGCATCCTGTATGGCATTGATGGCAGCAGGTGTTCCAGTTAAGAAGATGGTAGCAGGTATTTCCTGTGGTCTGGTAACAGGTGATGCAGAAGACGATTATATCGTACTTACAGATATTCAGGGACTGGAAGACTTTTTTGGAGATATGGACTTTAAAGTAACCGGTACCCGTGAAGGTATTACGGCTATCCAGATGGATATTAAAATCCATGGTCTGACCAGACCGATTGTAGAAGAAGCAATTAGAAGAACGAGAGAAGCAAGACTTGTTATTATGGATGTTATGGCTGGTGCAATTGATAAACCACGTGCAGAAGTGGGAGAATATGCTCCAAAGATTGTCCAGATTCAGATTGATCCGGCAAAGATTGGTGATGTGGTTGGACAAAGAGGAAAGACCATCAACGCAATTATTGAACAGACTGGTGTAAAAATTGATATTACAGATGATGGAGCAGTTTCTGTATGCGGTACAGAAAAAGAAATGATGGACAAGGCAATCGATATAATCCGCATTATTACAACTGACTTTGAAGCTGGTCAGACATTTGTAGGAAAAGTAATCAGTATCAAAGAATTTGGTGCCTTTATAGAGTTTGCACCTGGAAAAGAAGGAATGGTTCATATTTCTAAAATTTCCAAAGAACGTATTAACCGTGTAGAAGATGTTCTGGCACTGGGAGATGTTGTAAAAGTGGTATGTCTAGGTAAGGATAAAATGGGAAGAATTAGTTTTTCCATGAAGGACCTTCCAGAAGAAGCGTAAAAGAATGATAAAGAGGTTTGCCTTTGAATGAATAGTCAAAGGCAAACTTTTTTTTTCTGCATATGTTAATAGAAAAGGAGTTGTAATGGACAGAGTCAGAAAAATCATGAATGTGGAACGTGCACACCGAAAAGGATATTTTGGTGAAAAAATTGGGGTTGCAGTTTTGGACACCGGAATTTATCCTCATCCTGATTTTGGAAAACGAATCGTCTGTTTCAGGGATTATATTAAGGGAAGAACAACACCTTATGATGATAATGGACATGGAACTCATATTGCAGGAATTATTGGCGGGGATGGAACAGCATCCAATGGAAAATATATGGGGATTGCCCCGGACTGTCATTTCATTATTATAAAGATTTTAGATGGAAGAGGGAATGGAAACACTGAAAATGTGGTAGAATCCATAGAATGGCTAGTATCAAACAAAGAGCAGTACGGAATTCGAATTATGAACATTTCCATAGGGATGGTTCTGGAATCAGAAAATGCGGAGCGCAGACGTCTTTTGCAGGCGGTGGATTATGCTTGGGATCATGGAGTTGTAGTGGTTGCAGCAGCGGGGAATAATGGTCCGGGTGAAAACAGCGTGACCATTCCGGGAGTCTCCAGAAAAATCATTACAGTAGGCTGTTGCGATGATACCAGAGAGCAGATTGGAAATGCAAGACTGAAACCAGATTATTCTGGACAGGGACCTACAGAAAGCTGTATCGTAAAACCGGAGCTTGTGGTTCCGGGAACAAATGTAATTAGTTGTTCGGCTCTTTCAGGACTATATGTTAAAAAAAGCGGAACCTCCATGGCTGCACCTATAGTCAGCGGAAGTGTCGCACTTTTATTGTCTAAATACCCGGGATTTTCTCCGGCAGATGTAAAACTGCGCCTGTATGAGCGGGCAGTAGACATGAATCTTCCTTCATCAAAACAGGGGTGGGGAATGGTAGACATCGGAAGATTGTTGTGATAAAGTAAGAAAGGCCAATACGTGAGAGGATGATTTTGTGAAGAAGATAAAAAAGTTTTTATTGGGGAGAGCTACGATTGTTGCATTGGCAATTTTGATACAATTGTTATGGATATTGTCTATTCTTGATGGGTTTATAGTGAAGTATTCCTTTATAAATACCGTAATTGAAATAGTTGCAATTTTTGTGGTGATGATTATTGTGAATAAAAGGAGCAATCCATCTTATAAGATAGTCTGGACTTTTGTGATTATGTGTATTCCTATTGTAGGACTTTTAATATACTTTATCTTTGGGCGTTCCAAACTGACCAGAAAAACCCGGAAAAGAATGGAAGCCATCAATGATGAGATGGAGAAAGAACTGAAGGATGGAAGCAGATATATGGAAGAGCTGCTCCAAAAGGATAAAAGTATTCATAATCAGGTAAAATACATTAATGACTGGACCGGTTTTCCGGTTTACCGTAATACTTCTACTAAATATTATGCGGTAGGAGAAGATATGTTTGAAGATATTCTTATTGCATTAGAGCGTGCGGAGCATTTTATCTTCCTGGAATTTTTTATTGTAGAAGAAGGTATTATGTTCAATCAGATATTAGAGATCCTGAAACGCAAAGTAACCGATGGTGTAGAGGTTCGGTTTATTTATGATGATTTCGGATGTGTAACAACTCTGCCGGCAAAATACTATGAACAGATGCAGGCCTGGGGCATCCAATGTGTAAAGTTCAATCCATTATATCCCGTAATGTCTGTAATTATGAATAACAGGGATCATCGCAAGATTCTGGTGGTAGATGGGAAAGTTGGATTTACAGGCGGTATTAATTTGGCAGATGAATATATTAATGAAGTAGAGCGTTTCGGACATTGGAAGGATACAGGACTGCGGCTGGAAGGAGATGCAGTATGGAGTCTTACCATCATGTTTTTGGAAATGTGGTGTTATATTAAAAAGATTTCACATGAAGAGATTTTAAAATTTCAGCCCCATATCTATCAGAAAGAAAAATTTGCAGATGATGGGTATGTGCAGCCTTATGATGACAGTCCGCTGGATTCAGAAACTGCAGGGGAAAATATTTATATGAATATTATTACCCGGGCAAAAGATTATGTATACATTTTTACGCCATACCTGATACCAGATCATGAAATGATAAAATGTTTGCAGAATTCAGCCAAAAGCGGAGTGGATGTCCGTATTGTTATGCCTGGAATTCCAGACAAAAAACTTGTTTACTGGATGGGACAATCTTATTATGAAGAACTCTTAGAATGTGGTGTGAAAATATATCAGTACAAACCAGGTTTTCTTCATGCAAAGTCTTTTGTGTGTGACGATGAAATTGCAACGGTAGGAACTATTAATATGGATTACCGCAGTCTGTATCTCCATTTCGAATGCGGAGTGTGGATGTATCAGTCAGCAGCCGTATTACAGGTGAAAGAAGATGTTATAAACACATTGAAGGAATGCGAGGAAATCACTATGGAATTCTGCCGGAAAAGACCGGCAGTCATCCGCAGTGTACTTGCAGTATTAAAAATATTTGCTCCGTTATTGTAAAGAGACTAGGATACAAAGAAGGCCTCCAACGCTTTTTTGAAATAGTCCTTGAAATCGGCTTTTTTTATGGCTTCGTGAAACAGGATGTTCACGGAGCCTATTTCTGTTCCGTCTAGCTTGTATATGGCTTTCCCAGCCACAGCAGATTTTTTCAATGGGGCAGGGACAGAATCCGGAAGTTTTAATTCCTTCGTGATGCCGGATAAATCAGCTCCTGTCACATCAAGATAGGAAAAACCCGATTCATAAGTGATAGGAACTACCTCATCGATGCCTCCAGTCACTTTAAGATTAGGAAGGGCATCTTCGTTGGTATCATGGTAAGTACGACACTTGCTAAAACCATAATTCAGCAGGGTAACAGCATCCTGAAAACGCACCTTATAGTCTGGTGCTGCCATAACTACAGCAATAAGTTCCATATCATCCCGTTTGGCAGTAGCAGAAACGCAGTATTTAGCAAGAGAGGTGGAACCAGTTTTTAATCCAGTGGCATATTCGTATTGTCTGATTAATTTGTTGGTATTCGTAAGCCCGAACTCAGAAGAACCCTTTGCAGTTACATGCGTGATGGTATCCATCCATATTGTACAGTAAGTATGTATTTGCGGGTACTTTGTAATTAGTTCCCTTGACATTAGGGCGACATCATAAGCCGAGGTCATATGACCATCTACATCCAGTCCGCAGCAATTTACGAAATTGCTGTCATTCATGCCAAGACCTTTGGCACGTTCGTTCATCTGGTTTACAAATTCCTGTTCACTTCCGTAGATATATTCTGCCATAGCAACGCAGGCATCATTTGCACTTGCAATAGAAATACATTTCAGCATGGTATCCACAGTCTGGGTCTCTCCGGATTCTAAGAATACCTGTGACCCTCCCATACTGGCGGCATAGTCAGATACCGTTACCGTGTCCTCCAGAGAAATATTTCCTTTTTCCAGAGCATCAAATATAAGAATCAGAGTCATGATTTTGGTGATGCTGGCAGGGTGTAAGGCGGTGTGAGCGTCTTTTTCATAAACCATCTGCCCAGTAGAGGCTTCCATCAGCACAACAGAGGGAGCGGAAACAGTTACTGCTTCTGTTGTTGTGGGGGCAGGGGTTCCTGCAGTGGGAAAAAGAGAAGAGAACAACATGGTTGCCGATAAAAAAAGAGATAAAATACAACGCATGGCAAAACCTCCAAATGTTATATAATATTTTAATCCAATATCCTGTCCGTTATTCCTTTTACTTGTATTAGTATAAAAAACATGATAGGATAAAACAAAAAAGGTGCGGATGAATGAAAGTATTGGCAGGGTTCATTACGATAGGAATTTTGTATATAATCTGGCAAAAATGGGAATTAACCCGTTTTATGGTAACAAATTATCAGATAAAGTCTGAAAAGATTAAAAAACCTCATAGGGCAGTTGTAATCGCAGATCTTCATGGATTTTCTTATGGGAGCGATAACAGCAGACTTTTGAAACGAATACAGGAGTACAATCCAGAAATGATTTTAATACCGGGGGATTTAATTGTATCCAGATATGCAGATACATTTCCCGTTGCATTGAAATTACTAAAAGAATTAGTGAAAATTGCTCCGGTATATTATAGCTTCGGAAATCATGAGTCACGCCTGCGGGATTCTGAAAAAATCAACTATCCATTATTTTGGAATTATGTAGAGGAAGCAGAAAACATAGGGGTGCATATTTTAAACAACGAGAGCAGTCCCATTCCGGAAATGGAAGAAATAAGAATAACTGGACTGGAACTTCCCCTGAGTTATTATGAAAAAGGGAGAATTGTTTCCATGGAAGGGGACTATCTAAGAGACTATCTAAAAAAAGAGGATGATGGGGCATATAATATTCTTTTGGCTCATAATCCTGCATATGCAGAAGAGTACGCAGAATGGGGAGCGGATGTTACATTTTGCGGACATAATCATGGGGGGTTAATTAGAATTCCAGGAGTTGGCAGTCTCTTTTCACCTCAGCTTACCTGGTTTCCCAAATACGATGCAGGAAGATTTGAAAAATCCGGAAAAGAAATTATTGTCAGCCGTGGGTTAGGAACACATACGTTCCATATCCGTATCTTTAACCGGGCCGAATTGATTTCGGTTCAATTTTTACCTCAATAGAACACAAGTGCTGGTATGAATCACAGATTTGCATACTAAATGATGTAAATTTTCCTTGATATTTTCTACTATTGCAGTTAAAATGGTATTTGTGAGAGAGTGCAGGGAGAACATTTATGGAATTAACAGTAAAACTGCAGGTGTTTGAGGGGCCATTAGATTTGCTCCTGCATCTGTTGGACAAGAATAAAGTTAACATATATGATATACCAATTTTTGAAATAACCAATCAGTATATGGAATATATCAATGAGATGAAGCGCCGGGATTTGAACATTATGAGTGAATTTTTAGTTATGGCAGCCACACTGCTTAGTATCAAATCCAAAATGCTGCTTCCAAAAGAGATAACAGAAGAGGAAGAAGAAGATCCAAGAGCAGAGCTTGTTCAAAAACTGCTGGAGTATAAGATGTATAAATGTATGTCTTATGAGTTAAAGGATCGTCAGATAGATGCTCAGAGGGTTCTGTTTAAAATTCCAACTATTCCGGAAGAAGTAAAACAGTATGAAGAGCCAATTGATATGGAAAAGCTGGTTTCAGATATTACCCTAAGAAAATTGAATACTATATTTAAATCAATTATGAAAAAACAGGTGGACAAGATTGATCCCATCCGTTCTCGATTTGGAAGGATAGAAAAAGAAGAAGTTTCTCTGGAAGAAAGAATAGAATACCTTGAAAATTATGCAATTGTACATAATAATTTCAGCTTCCGCGGATTATTGGAGGCGCAGAGTAGTAAAATGGAGATAATTGTTACGTTTTTGGCAATTCTGGAACTGATGAAAACAGGGAAAATTTTTATTTCCCAGGAAAATATTTTTGATGACATTATCATTAGAACAAAGGTTGCAGCATAAGGGGTCAAAGGAGTAACAAGATGATATTAGAAGAAAAAGAAGCAATTTTGGAAGCGATTCTTTTTTCCATGGGAGAATCTGTAGAACTTGTAAAGCTTGCAGAAGTGCTGGAGTTGAGCGTAGAAGAAACCAAAGAAATTATTTATGGAATGATGAAACGGTACAGAGAAGAAAATAGAGGGATACAGATTGTCGAAATCGAAGATGCATTTCAGATGTGTACCAGAAAAGAAATGTATGAATATCTCATTAAAATAGCAAAGCAGCCCAAGCGCCATGTATTAACAGACGTTTTATTGGAGACCTTATCCATTATTGCTTATAAACAGCCTATTACCAAACTGGAAATTGAAAAAATACGTGGGGTTTCTTGCCACCATGCGGTAAATAAGCTGGTAGAATACAACTTAGTATGTGAACTAGGGAGGCTTGATGCGCCCGGAAGACCATTGCTTTTTGGTACAACAGAAGAGTTTTTGAGAAGCTTTGGTGTACAGTCACTGGAAGAACTACCAATGCTAAACCCAGAACAGGTAGAAGAGTTTAAGCAGCAGGCAGAAGAAGAAATGCATATGAAATTGGATGTATAGTTATTGTATAAAGGAGGAATTTAGTATGGAAAACGGAAGTAAAATACTGGATAAACTAATGGAGACAATACCATTGCTTTGTCAGTTGGCGGAAGGTGATCAATACTTTGCGCTATTCAGCAGAACGCATGTACTTGGGGTATGGAAGACAGAAGGAATTAGTTCGGAATTTTTCCAGAAAGGAGCGGCTCTGGATACATCAAACAAAAAGTACCAGTTTATACTGGAAGCGATGGAACAGGGAGTGGCATCAGAAAAAGATGTACCCGAAGAAATTTTTGGTATTCTGGTAAAGGAAAATCTTGTTCCGGTATTTGAAGATGGACAGGTTGTAGGATTAATTGTCAACATGATATCCAGACAGGAAAATGCAAGAATGGAAGCATTGACAGAGACTTTGGATAATAACCTTGTGCAGTCTTTAAGCAGTATAGAAGAGATTGCAAATGGAGTCAGTGGCTTATCTGATAAGCTGAATACGATTCATACAACTTCGGAAATGGTGAGAGGTCAGGCAGATAGAGCATCAAAACTGGTCAATGCTATTCAGGGAAATGCGTCACGTTCCAATATACTGGCTTTAAATGCATCTATTGAAGCAGCAAGAGCAGGAGAAGCAGGAAGAGGATTTGCTGTAGTTGCAAATGAGATGGGTAAGCTGGCACAGGTCAGCGGCAGTTCTGCAAAAGAAATTAATGCATCCTTAACTGATATTTTTGAAGCAGTGAAAAGGGTAACGGAAGAAGTAACCAAGGCTAGTGAGGTTGCAGCCGCTCAAGCAGCAGAGACAGATAAGATTATCTCAACATTGGAAGAAGTGGTTTCCTGGGCATGTGAATTAACAGAATATGTAAGAGAATTAAATTGATGAAATAAAAAAAGCAGTCTTGTATATTATGCAGGGCTGCTTTTTTCGTTGTTATAGTGAAGTGTTAAAGTTCTAGTCGGAAGAGAAAAAACATATAGTAGAGGGAAAACGCAGAAAAGAATATTGGAATGATTAAAAAGAAAATCGTATGTATGCTTTTGTCTGCTATAATCGGTTTGCAGATATGCGGAAATGTTCCCCTGATGGCTCTGGCAGAAGAGCAGAAAGAGCTAAATCTCTATGCTAAGAGCGCCGTTTTAATGGATGCAGAAAGCGGAAGAGTATTATATGAAAAAGATGGGTATCAACATATGCCTAATGCCAGTACTACAAAGATTATGACATGTATACTGGCGATAGAAAATGGAAATATGGAGGATCAGGTGAGCGTAAGCAGCTATGCAGCCTCTATGCCTAAAGTGCGTCTCGGAATGGCAGCAGAGGATACATTTTATCTAAAGGACTTACTATACTCACTTATGCTGGAGTCTCATAATGATTCAGCAGTAGCTATTGCAGAACACATAGGTGGAAGTGTAGAAGGATTTGCAGATATGATGAATCAAAAGGCAAAGGAACTGGGGAGCCAGGATACATACTTTATAACACCAAATGGGCTGGATGCACAGAATGAAAATGGAGTACATGGAACCACAGCATCGGATCTTGCACGTATTATGAGTTATTGCATCCAAAACGAAACGTTTCTGGAAATTACAAGAACCCCCAACTATAGTTTCAGCAATATTGCAGGAAGTAAAAGTTATAGCTGCAATAATCATAATGCATTTCTACAAATGATGGATGGTGCCCTGTCTGGGAAAACAGGATTTACCGGAAATGCAGGGTATTGTTATATAGGTGCATTGAAGCGGGATGACAGGGTGTTTGTTGTAGCACTTCTGGCATGCGGATGGCCGAATAATAAAACCTATAAGTGGTCGGATACATCACAATTGATGAATTACGCATTAGAAAATTACGGATATGAAGATGTGTTTGAATATGATAAAGAAATTCCTCAAATTGAAGTAAACAATGCGATTCCTGAAAACGGGGAACTTTATCAGCAGGTATATATTCCCCCTGTAATAGAAAACACCTCCTTAAATGTATTAAAAAGGGGCGATGAGCAAATAAATATTGTATATGATGTTCCTTCAAAAATAGAGGCTCCCATAAAGGAAGGACAGGAGATTGGGAAGGTCATATATTATCTGGAAGAGAAGGAAATAGGAACATTTCCTGTAAGAGCAGGAAGAAAAGCAGAGAAATTGGAATGTTCCTGGTATGTAAATTATCTACTAGAATTATTTTTTATGAAAAAAGAATTTTGTATGAACGATTTATTCTAAATGGTGGGAAATAGTGAAAAATTTAACAAAAAATAGGAATTGTCTATTGAAAAATATGTGCAAAAGATATACAATTATAAGCGAAAGATAATTAGCAAAAATTTATTAATACACAATGGAGGTCTAAAGATGAGTAATACTACGAACTCAGCAAGACAGAGAATCACCGGTCTTCTTGACGAACAAAGTTTTATGGAAATCGGGGCTCTGATAACAGCAAGAAGTACAGATTTCGATTTAAGCCAGTCTGCAACTCCTTCTGACGGAGTTATTACCGGTTATGGTTTGATTGACGGAAATCTGGTTTATCTGTACAGTCAGGATGTATCTGTATTAAATGGAACCATTGGTGAGATGCATAGCAAGAAAATTGCGGCTGTATACGATATGGCAATGAAAATGGGAGCACCAGTGATCGGTTTGATTGATTGTGCAGGTATGCGTTTACAGGAATCCGTAGATGCACTGAATGGTTTCGGTGAGATCTATGTAAAGCAGGTAATGGCAAGTGGTGTAATTCCACAGATATCTGCAGTATTTGGTACTTGCGGCGGCGGACTTTCCGTTATTCCGGCATTAAGTGATTTTTCGTTTATTGAAAAAGAAAACGGAAGGATGTTTGTTAATGCGCCGGATACAATCACAGGAAATAACGTATCAAAATGTGACACTGCGGCTGCTGAATATCAGAGCAGTAATAATGGATGTATTGACGGTGTAGGAACGGAACATGAGATTCTTACAAATATTCGTGAGCTTATTTGTATGCTTCCAGGCAATAATGCAGAATGCGGAAGAGAAGAAGAGTGTGCCGATGATTTGAACCGTGTATGTGAAGGCCTGGCAAGCAGTATAGGGGATGCACGTCTGGTGCTTTCTCATATAGCAGATGACAACTTCTTTTTTGAGACAAAGTCAGAGTATGCCAAAAATATGGTAACAGGATTTATACGCTTAAATGGCATGACCGTTGGTGCCGTTGCAAACAGCAGTACCGTACTTGATGAAAACGGTGAAAAGGTAGAAGAATTTGATAAAGTACTTACGGCAAGAGGATGCAGCAAGGCAGCAGAGTTTATTCAATTTTGTGATGCATTTGACATTCCACTGCTGTCTCTTACAGCGGTAGAAGGATTCTCAACATGTGAATGTTCTGAAAAGAATCTTGCAAAGGCAATGGCGCGTATGACAGCGGCATTTGTTGGAGCTACTGTTCCCAAAGTAAATATTATAATAGGAAATGCATATGGAAGTGCATCTGTTATGATGAACAGTAAATCGATAGGTGCAGATCTGGTATATGCATGGGACGGATGTAAGGTAGGCATGATGGATGCAGAAGTAGCTGCAAAAATCATGTATGAAGATAAGGGTGCGGAAGTGATTGCACAAAAAGCAAAGGAATATGAAGAATTACAATCCTCTGCACTTACAGCGGCAAGACGTGGGTATGTAGACTTGATTATTTCTCCGGCTGATACCAGAAAATATGCAGTGGCAGCGTTTGAAATGCTTTATACGAAAGGTACTGGAGAACCGGTTAAAAAACATGCAGCAAAATAGAAAGGTGAAGTTTATGAAAAAGAAAATATCCGTGATATTGGGTATGTGCCTTATTATAATGGGATTAACAGCATGTGAAAAAGCGGATCCTACCCAGGTTGATTATAATGGATATACCTATGATCAGCTAAAGGAGCAATGTCAGGGGACGGCGCTGGCGTTAGAATCCATGACCGATGAGGAGGCAGAAACCTATAAAACTACCGGAGAAGAGATGCTGGTAAATATGGTGACAAGCTGGCAGGAAGCCAGTGAAGACACAGGCGAATATACGGAACTGGGTGAGTTCACCATTACAGATTCCGGAAAGTCAATTTCCTGTGAACAGGAAATAATTTATGAGGAACGTCCCGTAATTCTTACTTTTGTGTATAGAGCTTATGATATGCAGCTGGAAGATATTACAGTTAACCGGGTGGAAACCCTGGGTGAAAAAATGGAAAGTGCCACATTGAACACTCTGATGGGAATGGGAACCGTATTTTCAGTTCTTGTTTTAATCAGTCTGATTATCTTTGGCTTTAAAGTGTTTCCATATCTGGAAAAGAAAAAACTGGAAAAGAAAGCAGCGACAGCTCCCTCAACAGAAATCCCAGTGGCGGAAACAGTGGTTGATGCGGTGCAGGATAACCAGGAAATCGTGGCAGTTATTTCAGCAGCCATTGCAGCAAGTACCGGAACTTCTACAGATGACTTTGTAGTACGTTCTATAAAAAGAAGATTTTAATTGCAAATTCAGGAGGAAATCAAAATGAAAAGTTATACAATTACCGTTAACGGAAATGTTTATGATGTAACAGTAGAAGAAAAAGGAACATCTGCCGGTACAGATTTGAGAAGAACTGTGGCTCCGGTTGCAGTACCAGCAGCTCCTGCACCTGTTGCCCCAGCAAGCGGTACAGGGAGTATTAAAATTGAAGCAGGTGCAGCAGGTAAAGTATTTAGTGTGGATGCAAAGCCGGGAGACGTTTTAAAACGTGGAGATGCTATACTGGTATTAGAAGTTATGAAAATGGAAACACCTGTTGTTGCACCAGAAGACGGAACCGTAGCAAGTATTGAAGTAACAGTAGGACAAACAGTAGAAGCTGGAATGCTGTTAGCAACTATGAATAATTAATCGTGGAGGGTAAAATATGAGTTACGTAGGAGAAACACTATCAAACCTCCTGCACCAGACAGCATTCTTTAACCTGACTTGGGGAAACTATGCCATGATTTTAGTGGCATTTATATTTCTTTTTCTTGCTATAAAAAAAGGATTTGAACCCCTGTTGCTGGTTCCGATTGCATTTGGTATGTTACTGGTAAATATTTATCCGGATATTATGATTTCGCCGGAAGAATCCAGCAACGGCATAGGTGGTTTATTATATTATTTTTATGCATTGGATGAGTGGTCCATTCTTCCTTCACTGATTTTCCTTGGAGTAGGAGCAATGACAGACTTTGGTCCCTTAATTGCAAATCCAATTAGTTTTTTACTTGGAGCAGCAGCACAGTTTGGTGTTTTTGGGGCATATTTCCTTGCTATTTTATTTGGATTTAATGATAAAGCAGCAGCAGCTGTGTCCATTATTGGTGGAGCTGACGGGCCGACCTCTCTGTTTCTGGCGGCAAAGCTGGGACAGTCAAGTTTGATGGGACCAATAGCAGTGGCGGCCTATTCCTATATGGCATTGGTTCCTATTATACAGCCGCCGATTATGAAGTTATTTACAACCAAAAAGGAACGTGCTATAAAAATGGAGAATTTAAGACCAGTTTCTAAGATGGAGAAAATCTTATTCCCAATTGTAGTAACCTCAGTTGTTTGTTTAATACTTCCAACAACTGCACCATTAGTAGGTATGCTGATGTTAGGAAACCTGTTCCGTGAATCCGGCGTGGTTCGCCAGTTGTCAGAAACAGCATCTAATGCATTAATGTATATCGTTGTTATTCTGCTGGGAACTTCTGTTGGAGCAACCACAAGTGCAGAAGCGTTTTTAAATATAACAACATTGAAAATTGTGTTCCTGGGATTAGTTGCATTTATGTTTGGTACGGCAGCCGGTGTATTGTTTGGTAAATTATTATGTAAGCTTACCGGTGGAAAGATTAATCCGCTGATTGGTTCGGCCGGAGTTTCGGCAGTACCAATGTCAGCTCGTGTATCACAGAAGGTTGGAGCTGAGGAAGACCCAACAAACTTTTTACTTATGCATGCGATGGGACCAAATGTTGCCGGAGTTATCGGTACTGCAGTAGCAGCCGGTGTATTTATGGCAATCTTTGGAATTTAAGGAGGATAAGTCATGTCTGAACAGATTAAAAAACCGGTTAAAATTACAGAAACCGTATTACGTGACGCACATCAATCTCTGATTGCAACCCGAATGACAACAGAGCAGATGATGCCAATCGTTGAAAAAATGGATAAGGTTGGTTACCATGCAGTGGAATGCTGGGGAGGGGCAACCTTCGATTCATCCCTTCGCTTCTTGAAAGAAGATCCATGGGATAGATTAAGAAAATTAAGAGACGGATTCAAAAACACAAAATTGCAGATGTTATTCCGTGGACAGAATATTTTGGGATACCGTCCATATGCAGATGATGTAGTAGAATATTTCGTGCAGAAATCTATTGCAAACGGAATTGATATTGTTCGTATTTTTGATTGTTTCAATGATATGAGAAACCTGCAGACAGCAGTAAAAGCATGCAATAAAGAAAAAGGTCATGCACAAATTGCATTATCCTATACCTTAGGAGATGCATATACATTGGAATACTGGATGGAAATGGCAAAGAAGATAGAAGATATGGGAGCAGATTCCTTATGTATCAAGGATATGGCAGGTCTTTTAACCCCATATGAAGCAGAAAAGCTGGTAAAAGCATTAAAAGCTTCTACCGGTCTTCCGATAGAGCTTCATACTCACTATACTTCTGGTGTTGCATCCATGACATATCTGAAGGCAGTGGAAGCTGGATGTGACATTATTGATACCGCAATATCTCCATTTGCACTGGGAACCAGCCAGCCCGCAACGGAAGTTATGGTTGAGACATTCCGCGGCACAGAGTATGCGCCAGGATATGATCAGATGTTGTTAAAAGAAATTGCAGATTATTTTAAACCTTTGAGAGAGGAAGCCTTAAACAGCGGACTGTTAAATCCCAAAGTATTAGGTGTAGATATTCAGACATTACTGTATCAAGTACCGGGAGGAATGTTATCCAACATGGTATCACAGTTAAAAGAGCAGAATGCAGAAGATAAATTTACAGAGGTGCTGGAAGAAATTCCCCGTGTTCGTAAGGATCTTGGAGAGCCGCCACTGGTTACACCGTCTTCACAGATCGTAGGTACACAGGCAATATTTAACGTGTTAATGGGAGAACGCTATAAAGTTGCAACCAAAGAGACAAAGGATGTATTGCTCGGAAAATATGGGCAGACGGTAAATCCATTTAATCCAGAAGTAGTAGACAAAGTGTTGGGTGAGGAAAAGAAAAATGCTATCACTTGTCGTTACGCAGATTTGTTGGAGCCGGAGCTTGACAAAATAGAAAATGAAATGAAACAATGGAAGCAGCAAGATGAAGATGTGCTATCTTATGCCCTGTTCCCACAGGTTGCAGTAGAATTCTTTAAGTATCGGGAGGCACAGCAGACAAAAATAGATATTTCAGCGGCAGATAAGAAGAATGGAGCATATCCAGTATAAAATTGAATATCAGAAAACACTCCGTAGAGCATCAACTCTATAGGGTGTTTTTTGGTTACATATCCAAAAGAGAAAATATGGGCTTAAATTATAGGAGGGGTCTAAAATGCAGAAAAATACATTAAATCAGGGGCTTGTTTATACTAATACAGATTGTGCAGGGTGCAATAGATGCATTTCGGTTTGTCCAGTATTAGAAGCAAATTATTCTTTAGAAGAAAAAGAAAAAAATTTTATTTATGTGGATGGAGATGCCTGTGTGCAATGTGGAGCCTGCATAGATGCCTGTCAGCATGAGGCAAGGGAATACATAGACGATACCACGGACTTTCTTGAAGCATTAAAACGCGGAGAAAAAATAAGTATCTTAATAGCACCAGCATTTATAGCTAATTATCCAAAAGAATATCGAAATGTATTAGGGTATTTGAAAAGTCTAGGAGTAAACAGAATGATAAGCGTAAGCTTTGGGGCGGATATTACCACATGGGGATATTTGAATTATATTACAAAATATAATTTCAAAGGAGGAATATCGCAACCCTGTCCAGCCGTTGTGAATTATATTGAAAAATATATACCAGAACTGGTAGAGAAACTGGTGCCTGTACATAGTCCAATGATGTGTGGGGCAATTTATGCAAAAAAATACATGAAAATCACAGATAAGATTGCGTTTATCAGTCCGTGTATTGCGAAAAAAGCCGAAATTATGCGTCAGGGAAATAAGGATTATGTTTCCTATAATGTTACCTTCTCTCATTTAATGAAACAATTAAAAGGGGTAAACCTGTCTGCTTATGATGGCGGAGATGAACTGGAATA
>CAZUKR010000007.1:0-53243 GCA_964620885.1 uncultured Eubacterium sp. | reverse complement strand
CCCTTGAATAATAAAGGTTTTTAAAGAAAAAAGGGGTGTCAGACTTGACACTACCGGTTATTGAAAGGAGGATGTTTTTATGAAGAACAATAGGCATTTGCTCTGTGTGGATTCAATATACAATAAAAAAGTGTGGTGGCTATCCATCCTATTTTTGATTTTTGCATTTTCTTTTTTGCATCCACAATCCTACCTGAAGGTGCAGGCGGCTGATGGAGATATTGCAATCAATTCCGATAACTTTCCGGATGATAACTTCCGCGATTATCTACTTACCCAAACATATGGTGTGGATGGGGAATTGACAGCAGAGGAAATAGGTACTATAAAAGATATAGAAGTTCCTTCTAAGGAGATATCCAGCCTGAAGGGAATAGAATATTTTACCAGCCTGACTGAATTGCATTGCTATGACAACCAGTTAACGAGTCTGGATGTCAGTGCGAATACGAAATTGACTGGTTTATATTGCTATTTTAACCAGCTAACCAGCCTGGATGTGAGTACTAATACGGAGCTGACTAGATTGTATTGTGATAGCAATCGGTTAACGAGTCTGGATGTGAGTACTAATACAGGGCTGATTAAGTTATATTGCTCCAGCAACCAGTTAACGAGTCTGGATGTGAGTGATAATACGCAACTGATTGAGTTATCTTGTAATTATAACCAGTTAACGAGCCTGGGTGTCAGTACTAATACGGATCTGGAACTTTTGTTTTGCATGAACAATCAGTTAACGAGTCTGGATGTGAGTAGTAATACGAGATTGATTGATTTATATTGTTCCAATAACCAGTTAACGAGTCTGGATGTGAGTAATAATACGAATCTGAATATTTTGTATTGCTCCGGCAATGAGTTAGCGAGCCTGGATGTGAGTACTAATACGAACCTAACTGGTTTGTATTGCTCCAGTAACCAGTTAACCAGCTTGGATGTGAGTAATAATACGACGCTGGTGGTTTTGGATTGCTCCAGCAACCAGTTAACCAGCCTGGATGTGAGTAATAATACGACCCTGGGGATTTTGTATTGTAATTACAACGAATATATTCATAATACGGATTTGACAAACCGCATAAATGTTGCCGATCTACCAGGTAACTTTGATATACAAAAAGCAGATGAATGGACTGGTGCAATAGTAGAAGGAACCAATGCTATCACTGCTACTGGAGGAGTAATTACATATCGATATGAATGTGGCAATGGACATTACAAAACCTTCACCCTGATTCCGGAAGTTCAGATTAGCTATCAGTTAAATGGCGGTAACAACCATAAAGATAATCCCACAAAATGTAAAGCAGCAGATAGCTTCGATCTGAAGAAACCAACCCAGAATTACTACACCTTTGCCGGATGGTACAGCGATGCATCTTTTAAAACAAAGGTAACAAGCCTCTCAGGAGAAGGCATCGTAAGCAGAACGCTGTATGCGAAATGGACGCCAAATCAATATACGGTTACATTTGATGCCCGGAAAGGAACGGTAAGCACAAAGACAAAAAATGTTGTCTATAATGCCCAATATGGTTCCCTGCCTACGCCTAAAAGAACCGGCTATAGATTTCAGGGCTGGTATACCAAAAGCAGCGGTGGCAGCAAGATTACGGATAGTAAAAAAGTAACCATTACGAAAGGGCAGACACTGTATGCCAGATGGGAAGCAAAACAGTATACACTTAAATTCAATGCTGGAAAAGGAAAAGTAAGCCAGAAAACAAAGAAAATCACCTATGACGCTAAATATGGCTCCCTGCCCAATCCCAAAAGAGCGGGCTATAGCTTCCAGGGATGGTATACCAAGAGCAGTGGCGGCAGCAAAATCACCAGCAGTAAAAAAGTAACCGTTACAAAAGGTCAGACACTTTATTCCAGATGGAAAAAGGTATCCGTTGCGAAAGTAACCATCAGCAGTATCAAAAACAGTTCACCTAAAAAAGCAGTGCTTTCCCTGAAGAAAGTAAGTGGAGCCAGCGGTTATCAGGTTGTCTATGCAGATAACAAAAACTTTAAAAAAGCGAAAAAAACAGATGTGTCAGGTACAAAGGTAACCCTGAAAAAACTTACCAAGGGGAAAACCTGGCATGTGAAAGTAAGAGCTTATAAAAAAGATTCTGCTGGAAAAAAAGTATATGGAAGCTACAGCAGTGTGAAGAAGATAAAAATTAAAAAATAGAATTAGTATATCCTTATCAGGAATGTTCAGAATAAGATGGACATTCTCGGTAAGGATATTTTCTGCTTTCCAGTCATTGACTTTTATGGTAGAATATATAAATGTATTAGGCTTATAGGAAAAGGCTTAGTTGCTAACTTCCTAAAAGCTTTGTAAATTCAAAGGAGATAAAGGATATTATGAAATTAGGTATTGTAGGATTACCAAACGTAGGGAAAAGTACGTTATTTAACTCTCTGACAAAGGCGGGCGCAGAATCGGCGAACTACCCTTTCTGTACCATTGACCCAAATGTAGGAATTGTAACAGTTCCGGATGAACGTCTGAAAAAGCTGCATGACTTATATAATTCTAAAAAGATAATTCCGGCAGTCATTGAGTTTGTAGATATTGCAGGACTGGTAAAAGGAGCAAGCAAAGGAGAAGGTCTGGGAAACCAGTTTTTATCCAACATCCGTGAAGTGGATGCAATTGTACATGTAGTACGCTGCTTTGAAGATACGAATATTGTACATGTAGATGGAAGTATAGATCCCATGCGTGATATTGAGACCATTAATTTGGAACTGGTATTTTCGGATATTGAGATTCTGGAACGAAGAATGGCAAAAGGCGGCAAGGGCGCAAGAATGGACAAGTCTCTTGCAAAAGAATTGGATTTAATGGAGAGAGTGAAGGAACATCTGGAAGAAGGAAAGCTTGCCAAGACTTTTGAATTAAAAGATGAAGACGAAGAACTTTGGTTTAAGGATTATAATCTTCTCACAGCAAAGCCTGTAATCTATGCGGCAAATGTAACAGAGGAAGATCTGGCAAATGACGGGGCAGATAACTCCTTTGTTCAGAAAGTATGCAAGAATGCTCAGGAAGAAGGATGTGAGGCATTCGTAATCTGTGCCCAGATTGAGCAGGAAATTGCAGAGCTGGATGATGATGAGAAAGCTATGTTTTTGGAGGAGCTGGGCTTGAAAGACTCTGGACTGGAAAAGCTAGTTAATGCAAGCTACAGACTGCTGGGCTTAATCAGTTATATAACAGCCGGAGAAGTTGAAACAAGAGCATGGACTATTAAGGAAGGTACCAAAGCACCTCAGGCAGCCGGAAAGATTCATTCTGATTTTGAACGGGGCTTTATTCGTGCAGAAGTAGTAAGTTATCAGGATTTGATGGACTGCGGTTCTCTTGTAGCGGCTAAGGAAAAGGGTCTGGTTGGACTGGAAGGAAAAGAATATGTGGTAAAAGACGGAGATGTGATTTTATTCCGGTTTAATGTATAAAATAGTAAAAAAGAACTTCTACTAAATGAGTAGAAGTTCTTTTTTGTTCTATTGTTCTGTCACAGAATCCCGTTTCTTTGCTCCGTTTCCATACAGATAAAAGCCCAGCAGAGCAATCACTATGGTCAATAAGAAGACAAGAAAATGTATGAATACAGAGTCGCCGCCATAGAAGAAGCTGCTTTGCATGAACGTTCCCCATAGATTAAACAGCATATGGAACAGGATAGGCAGGTAGATACTGCCGCCCCGACGGCATACGTAGCCGCAGAAAAGCCCCACTACAAAAGCATACGTTCCCTGCACCACATTTCCATGGAAAAGACCAAATAGAAATGCCTGGAAGATATTAGCAACCCAGAAAGGCATAATCCTTGCTGCATAGCCCATGGTGACACCGCGGAAAATAAGTTCCTCACTGATTGGGGCAATAATAACCGCATAAAGTGCAAGTACCAGTGCTACGTCATCGAATCCCATACTGTTCATTAATTCCTCATAGGTATCATACCAGCCTGGATTGATAGCATAAACAAGATTTACAATATAGGTGGACAGATACTGCATACCAACCATAAGAAACAGAAGACCTGCAAACATTTTAAGGTTAATAATCTGACCCAATTTACGCTTAGGAGTCTTTTTAGGAACAAATTTTTTCCAATACCAGAAACCGATTGCAAGAGCCGCAATTACAGCATAGACGGCGGAGATAGCTGCAAAAAAATTGCCATCCATAGAATCATAAAAGGCCATTAAATAGCTGGAAATATCAGATAAAAGATCTGGATTAGCCAAGGCTACGGAAAAGGCTTTTAGAAAGAGTCCTGCGAAAGATACACCAATTTGAATTCCGAGTGCTAATAACACCGGTAAAAGACAGAAAAGTATACTGCCTATCTTTTTAAATATTTGTTTCATAGTATAAATCCTTTCTAGTTTATTTTATTACCGAAAAGTATTGTATATGACTGTATTATTATAACAGTACAATATTTGGAAATCAATAGGAGGCTCAGTAAAAATAAAGTAACAGGCAGTTGTAATTTAAGAAAAATTGTTATAATATACACTAGTATGTATAGTTATGTAATCAATCAGGAGGATTTATGATGAAAAAAAGAATAAAATTTACTGCAGTACTATTGACTGGAATATTGACATTTTCACTGGCAGGATGCGGAGCAAAACCCAATGAAGTTCACTCAGTAGACGATATGGCAGGAAAGACAATCGGGGTACAGCTTGGAACTACAGGAGATATTTATGTAACCGACGATTATAAAAAGGACAAAGAAACTAAGGTCGAACGTTATAAAAAGGGGACAGATGCAGTACAATCCTTAAAACAGGGCAAGATTGACTGTGTAGTAATTGATTCACAGCCAGCCAAGGCATTCGTAGAAAAGAACAGTGATTTAAAGATTCTGAAAACAGAATATGCAGATGAAGATTATGCTATTGCAATTTCAAAGGAAAGTACAGAATTAAAAGAGAACATTAATGCAGCACTGACAGAGTTAAAAGAAGATGGAACACTGGATCAGATTCTTGCTAACTATATCGGGGATGATACCAAAGGAACCTCCCCTTATGAGTCTCCAGCAGATACAGAACGTTCCAATGGAAAACTGGTAATGGCAACAAATGCGGCATTTGAGCCATACGAATATTATGAAGATGGAAAAATTGTAGGGATAGATGCCGATATGGCTCAGGCAATTGCAGACAAGCTTGGTATGGAACTTGAAATTGTAGATATGGACTTTGACAGTATTATCAACGCTGTGCAGTCTGGAAAAGCTGATATTGGTGCAGCAGGTATGACGGTCACAAAAGAAAGACTGGAAAGTATTGATTTTACAGATTCTTATGCAAAAGCAAAACAGGTTATTATCGTAAGAGCGAAATAGACCGGATGGAGGATGACTACTTTGCAACAGTTTATAAATGAATTCAAATTTAATTTTATAGAGGGAAACCGCTATCAGTATATTTTACAGGGATTGGGAAATACAATTTTGATTTCTCTCTTGGCGGTAGTGGTGGGAATTGTCATCGGATTTCTGGTAGCAATTATTCGTTCCAACCATGACAAAAACGGGAGCATGAAGATTGCCAATGCAATCTGTAACATATACCTGACAGTAATCCGGGGAACCCCCACAATGATACAGCTGTTGATTATTTACTATGTTATTTTTGCATCCGTAAATGTTCCAAAGGTTGTTGTTGCATTCGTAGCATTCGGATTGAATTCAGGTGCTTATGTTGCGGAAGTTGTCCGTTCCGGTATTATGGCAGTAGATCAGGGACAGTTTGAGGCTGGCAGAAGTCTGGGATTGAATTATAATCAGACTATGCGCTATATTATAATGCCCCAGGCATTTAAAAATGTACTTCCGGCACTTGGAAATGAATTTATTGTACTGTTGAAAGAGACTTCTATCAGTGGTTATATCGGTCTCACAGACCTGACCCACGGGGGAGATATTATACGTGGAATTACTTATTCTGCCCTTATGCCCCTGTTGGCAGTTGCCGCCATCTACCTGATGCTGGTGACGGGTCTGTCCTATTGTATGCAGAGACTGGAAAGGAGACTGAGAGCCAATGAACGATAATGTATTAATAGAAGTAAAGGATTTACGCAAAGCCTTCGGTGACCAACAGGTACTAAATGGTATCAATACTGAAATCCGTCAGGGAGAAGTGGTTGTTATTATCGGACCTTCCGGATGTGGAAAATCAACTTTTTTACGTTCTCTGAATTGTTTAGAAACACCCAACAGTGGAAGTATAATTTTTGAAGGAAAGGAAATTACTGCGCCGGATACAGATGTAAATATGGTAAGACGAAAGATTGGAATGGTATTTCAGCAGTTTAATCTTTTTGCAAACATGAATATCAAACAGAATATTACATTAGCACCTGTAAAGCTTGGAATAATGAGCGTAGAAGAAGCGGAGAAAAAGGCACAGGAGCTTTTAGAGCGTGTAGGACTTCCCGATAAGGCGGATGCATATCCTGCTATGCTTTCGGGTGGACAGAAACAGCGTGTTGCTATTGCAAGAGCACTTGCCATGAGTCCGGATATCATGCTGTTTGATGAACCGACATCTGCACTGGACCCGGAAATGGTAGGGGAAGTACTGGCAATTATGAAAGAACTGGCGGCCGATGGTATGACCATGATGGTAGTAACTCATGAGATGGGATTTGCCCGGGAAGTTGCTACCAGAGTAATGTTTATTGACGAAGGAGTCATTAGGGAAGAGAATACACCCAAGGAATTTTTTGCTTCACCAAAGAATCCAAGACTTCAGGAATTTTTATCAAAGGTATTATAACTGCATTATGAATTAAGAGAAGAGAGTTGCTGTAAATTACAGCAGCTCTTTTTTCATTAAAAAAAATAAAAATAAAAAACCTATTGACATGGTAGGAAAAGAAGAGTATATTATACCCATACCGATTACCTACTATGCAACTAGGAAATGTAGGGTAAAGGAGAAACAGTCATGAAACATCGGAAATAAAGAATAGAGAAAGTGATGAGAATGTATGATTGACAGTTTATTATTTTATATAGTACATAGAGAAAAGAGGGAAGAAGCTTGCAGAAAATAATTTATTCATTGGAAGACGTCAGTAAGCTATATCAGAATGGGCAGGAAACTGTAAAAGCCATAGAACAGGTAAGTTTGTCCATAAGAGAAGGAGAAATATTTGGCATTATAGGTTTAAGCGGTGCAGGGAAAAGTACTCTGATACGAATGCTGAACCGTCTGGAAGATGTGACACACGGGAAAATTCTGTTTGATGGAAAAGATCTCGGGAAGCTCTCCCATAAAGAGTTAAATAAAATACGCCAGTCCATAGGAATGATCTTCCAGCAATTTCACTTATTGATGCAGCGTACAGTCCTTGAAAATGTAATGCTTCCTATGGAAATTGCCAAAATCCCACTGAAGCAAAGAAGGGAGCGTGCCAGAGAGATGTTGGAGCTGGTAGGTCTGTCAGAAAAGGCAGATTCCTATCCTGCAAGATTGTCCGGAGGGCAGAAGCAAAGAGTAGCCATTGCCAGAGCCATTTCCATGAATCCGAGGGTTCTGCTTTGTGACGAAGCCACTAGTTCTCTGGATCCAAATATAACCGGAGAAATTTTAAAACTATTGAGAAAAATCAATGAAACTATGGGAATTACAATTATTCTGATTACCCATGAAATGGATGTAGTAGAAGAAATATGTCACAGAGTATCAATCGTTGATAACGGAAAAGTAGCAGAAACGGGAAACGTAGAGCAAATTTTTACCAATCCCCAGACAGAGGTAGCCAAGCGGCTGGTTTATCCCGGAAAAGATGAATTGAAAATGCCGGATAATATGGACCAAAGATGCGTGCGGATTGCCTTTGATGGAAGTGTGGCAGAAGAACCAATTATCGCGAATCTAGTAGAAGAGACAGGAGAAAAAGTCAGTATTCTTTGTGCCAATACCAGAAGCGTAGGGGGAATCGGATATGGACAGATGCTGGTACAGCTTCCGGAAAAAGAAGAAGCGGCAGAAAAAGTATTGAAATATCTAAAGAGGACTGGTGTTTTTGTAGAGGAGGTGGAGCAGAATGTTTGATGAAACAGTAAGACAGATGATTCTGATTGGAGTAGGGGAAACGTTATATATGACAGTGGTATCTGTTCTTATTTCTTACATAATAGGATTGCCTTTGGGCATAATTCTTACCTTTACAGGAAAAGACGGGCTTTTTCGAAATCGGTGGGTAAATGGAATTCTGGGGACCGTTGTAAATATCTGTCGTTCCGTTCCCTTCCTGATACTGTTGGTACTGGTAATTCCCTTAACCAGAGCCCTTACAGGAACATCCATTGGAACCACAGCTACGATTGTTCCCCTTACCATAGGAACTGTTCCAATTATAGGGAGAATGGTGGAATCATCGTTAAAAGAAGTGGACAAAGGAATTATAGAGGCAGCACGTTCCATGGGAGCTTCTCCGTTACAGATTGTGGGGAAATTTATGCTGCCGGAGGCTCTCCCTTCTCTGATGTTAGGAGCCGTCATCAATTTTACCACCGTGCTTGGTTATTCTGCCATGGCAGGATTTGTAGGAGGCGGAGGGCTTGGAGCCATTGCAATCCAGTATGGCTATTACCGCTATGAGACTGGAATTCTATTTGTAACAGTGTTGATTCTTGTGATTATCGTACAGATTGTTCAAGAAGCCGGTATCCGGCTGGTGTCTGTATGGGATAGAAGATAGAGAAAAAAGAGGAGGATTAATTATGAAAAAGAAAGTGATTGTACTTATTTTAACAGCAATTGTGTCAACGGCGGTATTTGCAGGATGCGGAAAAGAAAAAGAAGAGACTTTAAAGGTGGGGGCAAATGTAACACCTCATGCAGAAATTCTTAGAGAAGCCGGCAAAATACTGGAAAAAGAGGGGGTTAAGTTAGAGGTAGTGGAGATTGAAGATTCCGTAACACCCAATACCTCTCTGGCAGAAGGTAGTCTGGTTGCCAATTTTTTTCAGCATCAGCCCTATTTAAACGATTTTAATGAAAAGAATGATACGAATCTTGTGTCAGTGGGTGCCATTCATTACGAACCTTTTGGCATCTATGCCGGAAAGACAAAAGCATTGAGTGATTTGCAGGACGGGGCTATTGTAGCTGTACCAAATAATGTAACAAATGAGGCAAGAGCGCTGTTATTACTTCAGCAGGCAGGACTTATTACCATCTCTGATGATGCAGGGCTGGAAGCCACTGTAAATGATATTACTGACAATCCCCTTAACCTTGAAATCAAAGAGATTGCACCGGAGCAGATTGTAAGGTCCCTGCCGGATGTAGATATTGCAGTAATCAATGGAAACTATGCATTAGAAGGCGGACTTAGTGTAGAAGACGCATTGGAAGCAGAAGCAGATGATTCCCTGGCAGCAGAAACATACGCCAATGTTGTGGTAGTAAGAGATGAAGATAAAGATAATGCACAGATAAAGAAACTGGTAGAAGTATTACAGAGTGAAGAGATTCGTCAGTTTATCCAAGATGGCTATGATGGAGCAGTTGTTCCAACAGCAAAATAGAAAATGACAAAAGGAAGAGGAGAAAGAATATGGCAAGAGTAGAATTTGTAAAGGAAAATGAGATTACTGGAAAGGCAAAAGAGGCTTATGATAATTTAAAAGAAAACAATAAGCTTACCAATATGAAAGAGGTACTGCTTCAAGATTATGCCACTTACGATGCTTATATGGGATGGTATACTTCTTGGGTAAGATTAGTAGAGATTATTGGAGAGAAGGCAGCTACCATTTATGCCCATTCCATATCAACCACCAACAGCTGCATGTTATGCTCCCTGTTTTTTATCAGTGATTTAAAAGCATTGGGATTGAATCCGGAAGAACTGGAACTGGATGAAAAAGAAACACTGTTATCAGAACTGGGCAAGCAGATTGTAAAAGATCCAACAGCAGTTTCCGAAGAAGTGATTCAGTCATTGAAACAGCATTTTAGTGATCCGGAATTAGTTGTAATCGTTGGGTTTGCGGGACAGATGATGGCTACCAACAACTTTAACTCTGTAATGAAAATTGATGTGGATCCTCGTCTTTTACCTATCCGGGGAGAATTTAAGGCAGCAGAGTGGAGAAAAAACATAACAAAGGAGTGAGAAGGTGAAGAATTTTCAATATTATAATCCTGCCCGTATTCTGTTTGGTCAGGGTGCAGAAAAGAATCTGGAGGCTCTGTTAAAACAGGCAGCTGCATCATCTGTGCTTCTGGTTTACAGCGGAGAGTTTGTCAAAGAACTTGGCATATTTCAAGAAGTACAGGACGCATGCGAAAGGCTTAACATTGCATTTTATGAAGATGGAAGTGTGGTACCAAATCCACAGGTGGAACTGGTACGTTCTTTGATAGAGGAAGGAAAGGAGAAGAAGGTAGATTTTGTTCTGGCTGCCGGTGGAGGAAGCGCTATAGATACGGCAAAATCCATTGCGCTTGGAGTACCATATCAGGGCGATGTATGGGATTTCTTTTCAGGAAAGGCACAGCCGGAAACATCATTGCCAGTAGGAGTTGTTGCAACCCTGCCAGCCAGCGGTTCAGAGACATCCAATTGTGCGATATTATCCAATGGTGTATATAAGGCAGGATTTGAAGATGACAGTATTATTCCTAAATTTGCAATATTAAATCCCGAATATACGAAAACCCTTCCAGCCTATCAGACCGCCTGCGGAGTAGCAGATATTCTTTCACATCTACTGGAACGTTATTTTTCCGATGTACCGGATACGGATGTAACAGATTATCTTATTGAAGGAGCAGTGAAGGCATTACTTTTAAATGGTCAGAAAGTTTTGGAAAAACCGGAAGATTATCAGGTACGGGCACAGCTCCAATGGCTGGCATCCATTGCTCATAATAATCTGCTAGATACCGGAAGAGAGGCAGACTGGGGTTCTCACCGAATTGAGCATGAAATTAGCGGACAATATGGAATCACCCATGGAGAGGGAATGGCAGTAGTGCTTCCGGCATGGATAAGGTATGCAGCAGAGAAAAAACCGCAAAAACCCGCACAGCTTGCCGCAAGAGTATTTGGATATGATACATGGAATTATTCTGTGCAGCAGCTTTCTGAAAAATTAGCGGAAGAACTGGAAACCTATTTTCGAAAATTGGGACTGAAAACTACATTAAAAGAGCTTGGAATCACAGAAGAGCATTTCAAGGAAATGGCAGACCGGGCCACTGAAAATGACAGTCAGAAAGTAGGTCATTATTTAAAAATTGGTAGTAAAGAAATCATTGGAATTTTGAAAAAAGCAAGATAAAATATAAGAGCCGCAATTCATGTATTATGTGAATTGCGGCTCTTTGCATACTTGAAGGCTGGGCGTATTTGTGCTATTATCAAAGATATGTTTAAAAGAGAATAGGAGCTGAGGCAGAGATGAGAATAGGGGCACTGGAAGCAGGCGGTACTAAGATGGTATGTGCAGTGGGAAATGAAAAGGGAGAGATTCTGGAACAACAGTCCTTTCCCACAGAGACACCGGAAATCACTCTGCCCAAGCTAGTAGAATATTTTGAAAAAAGAGAGATTGAGGCACTGGGTATTGGCTGTTTTGGTCCGGTTGACCTTCACCGGGAATCTGGCACATATGGCCATATTACCACGACACCCAAACTGGCATGGCAGAACTGCAATATCCTGGGAGCATTTGAAAAGCTTCATATTCCAATTGGATTTGATACGGATGTAAATGCCTCGGTACTTGGAGAATATACATGGGGTGCAGGGCAGGGGATTGAAAGCTGCATTTATATTACCATTGGTACCGGAATTGGAGTTGGAATTATTTCGGATGGACAGCTTCTCCATGGAATGCTTCATGCAGAAGGCGGTCATATTCTGCTGGCAAGACATCCCAAGGATTCTTATCCCGGGAAATGTCCCTTCCATCAAAGCTGTTTTGAAGGGCTATGTTCCGGACCGGCGGTGGAAGAGCGCTGGGGCAGACCCGGGGCAGAACTGGCGGCCAATCAGGAGGTCTGGGAACTGGAAGCTTATTATATTGCACAGGCACTGGTGAACTATGTGATGATACTTTCACCGCAGAAAATAATTTTAGGAGGCGGTATCATGCATCAGACACAGCTGCTTACACTGATACGACAGGAATTTGGCAAATTGATGAATGGATATATCAGAACAAAAGAAACGGAGAATTTGGAACAGTACATTGTGCCACAAAGTCTTTCAGACCGGCAAGGAGTTATGGGAGCCATACGTCTTGCGGTTATGGAAATGGAAAGAGAGAGATAAAGTATGTCATTTGCACATTTACATGTCCATACAGAATATAGTCTGTTGGACGGTTCAAATAAGATAAAAGAATACATTGCCCGGGTAAAAGAACTGGGTATGAACAGTGCCGCCATTACAGATCATGGTGTAATGTATGGAGCGATTGATTTTTACCGTGCAGCAAAAGAAGCCGGAATTAAGCCCATTCTGGGCTGTGAAGTCTATGTAGCCCCGGCCTCTCGTTTTGACCGGGAGAAGGTAGAAGGAGAAGACCGATATTTCCACCTGATTCTTCTTGCAGAAAATGAAACAGGTTACCATAATCTGATGAAAATTGTATCCCGGGGATTTACGGAAGGCTACTATTATAAACCACGTGTAGACCGTGAGATATTAGAAACTTATCACGAAGGAATCATTGTGCTGAGCGGCTGTCTGGCAGGGGAAGTGCAAAAGCTCTTGGCAAGAGGTAATTACGAAGAGGCAAAACAAGCTGCATTGTGGCATGAAGAAACATTTGGGAAAGGAAACTATTTTCTGGAACTGCAGGATCATGGAATCCCGGAACAAAGGCATGTAAATCAGCAGTTGATGCGGTTGAGTCAGGAGACTGGGATTGAACTTGCGGCAACCAATGACGTACATTACACATATGAGACGGATGTGGATTCCCACGATATTCTCCTTTGCATTCAAACAGCAAAAAAGCTCTCGGATGAAAACCGTATGCGTTATGAGGGCGGTCAATTTTTTGTAAAGTCAGAAGAACAAATGAAAGAATTGTTTCCATATGCAGTGGAAGCGGTAGAAAATACCCAGAAAATAGCAGACCGCTGCAACGTGGAGATAGAATTTGGAGTACTAAGGCTGCCAAAATATGATGTGCCCGATGGGTTTACGTCATGGGATTATCTACGGAAGCTCTGCTATGAAGGAATGGAACGCAGATATTCCAAAGAAAAGCAGGAAGAATTAAAACCCCATTTAGAATATGAACTGGGAGTTATTCATGAGATGGGATATGTGGATTATTTCCTTATTGTATGGGATTTTATCCACTACGCAAAGAAGAATGGAATAGCAGTAGGACCGGGAAGAGGAAGTGCTGCTGGAAGTATCGTATCTTATACTCTTGAAATTACCAATATTGATCCAGATCGTTACAGTCTGATTTTCGAGCGTTTCCTAAATCCGGAACGTGTTACTATGCCGGATGTGGATATTGATTTTTGCGTGGAACGCCGACAGGAAGTAATAGACTATGTGAGTCGCAAATACGGCAAGGATCAGGTGGTTCAGATTGTGACCTTCGGTACTATGGCGGCTCGTGGAGTTATCCGTGATGTGGGTCGTGTTATGGATATGCCTTATGCATATGTAGATACCATTGCAAAACAGATTCCCACAGAGCTGGGCATTACAATTGAAAAAGCTCTGGTTATGAACCCGGAACTGCGCAGTATGTATGAAATGGATGAAAATGTAAAGACTCTTATTGATATGTCAAAGCGTTTGGAGGGATTGCCCCGCCATACTTCTATGCATGCAGCAGGTGTCGTTATCAGTTCCGAGGCAGTGGATGAATTTGTTCCTTTATCCCGGGCATCGGATGGTTCCATTACCACTCAGTTTGTTATGACAACACTGGAGGAGCTGGGACTTCTGAAAATGGATTTTCTGGGACTTCGGAACTTGACGGTGATTCAGAATGCAGTAGGTCTTATTGAAAAAAGTCAGGGAATTAAGCTGGATATTGATGGTATTAACCTTGAAGATAAGGGAGTGCTGGATTCCATTGGAACCGGAAGAACAGAAGGTATATTCCAATTGGAAAGTGCCGGAATGAAGAACTTTATGAAGGAACTAAAACCACAGAGTCTTGAGGATATAATTGCAGGAATTTCCCTGTATCGTCCGGGACCTATGGATTTTATTCCAGCCTATATCCGGGGAAAGAATAATCCTCAATCCATTGTATATGACTGCCCGCAGCTGGAATCCATCTTAAAGCCAACCTATGGCTGTATTGTATATCAGGAACAGGTAATGCAGATTGTGCGGGAACTTGCGGGATACACTATGGGACGCAGTGATATGGTGCGTCGTGCCATGTCCAAGAAAAAGACATCCGTAATGGAAAAGGAACGGCAGAATTTCGTTTATGGAAATGAAGCGGAAGGGGTGCCGGGATGTATCAGCAACGGTATTGATGAAAAAGTTGCTAATAAAATTTTTGATGAAATGATAGATTTCGCAAAATATGCCTTTAATAAATCTCATGCAGCAGCATATGCTGTCATATCCTATCAGACAGCTTATCTGAAATATTATTATCCGGTAGAATATATGGCAGCCCTGATGACTTCTGTTATGGATCATTCAGGAAAGGTATCGGAATATATTCTTACCTGCCGTCAGATGGGAATACAGGTGCTTCCTCCCAGTGTCAATGAAGGAGAAAGCGGTTTCTCGGTATCAGCAGGAGCAATTCGTTATGGACTTGCGGCCATTAAGAGTGTAAGCCAGACTGTGATTGAAAGACTTTGTGAAGAGCGGCAGGAAAGAGGGGATTTTTTAAGTCTCAAGGATTTCCTCGCACGTATGGTGGACCGGGAAATCAATAAGCGTGTAGTGGAAAATCTGATTAAGGCAGGAGCCCTGGATAATCTGGGTGGAACCAGAAAACAGTGCATGATGGTGTATACTGGAATTATGGATGCCATTACTCAGGATAAGAAGAACAACATGGCAGGACAGATAACCTTGTTTGATTTGGCAGATGAGGAGCAGAAATCGGACTTTGAAGTAAAAATGCCTCAGGTAGGGGAATATTCCAAAGAAATGTATCTGGGATTCGAAAAAGAAGTACTGGGCGTATACATCAGCGGGCATCCTCTGGAGGAGTACGAAGAGAAGTGGCGAAGGAATATTTCGAGGGTAACCACAGATTTTCTGCTGGATGAGGAAACGAATCAGACCAAGGTAGAGGATGGAGAAATCGCCATTGTAGGTGGTATGATTGTGGACAAGACCATAAAGTATACCAAGAACAATAAAACGATGGCATTTATCACATTGGAAGATCTGGTAGGAACGCTGGAAATTATTATTTTCCCAAGAGACTATGAAAAAAACAGTCGATTGCTGAATATAGACGATAAGGTCTTTATTCGGGGCAAGGTATCTACAGAGGAAGAGAAGAATGGCAAGCTCATATGTCAGAAAATCACTTGCTTTGATGATAATAAAAAAGAGCTGTGGCTTCAGTTTGAAGTGAAGGAAGAGTATGAGAAGAAAGAAAGCCAATTATTGGAAATGCTCAGAAGCAGTGATGGAAATGACCAAATTGTAATATATATATCTGGGGAAAAGTTGATAAAAAGACTACCCGCAAGCCGTAATATAGGTGTATCTTCGGAACTCGTGAACAATTTAACTAAGTTTCTGGGTGAAAACAATGTAAAAGTTGTAGAAAAGAGCATTGAAAAACTGCAAAAAAGATATTAGAATGTAATAGATTGGAAAAAATTGAGTTTAGGATAGAACAACAGGAGGGAAAGGACATGGCAGACAAGATTCAGACAATAGGTGTGCTTACCAGTGGCGGTGATGCACCTGGAATGAATGCGGCAATCCGTGCTGTGGTAAGACAAGCAATAGCCAAGGGATTAAATGTAAAAGGCGTTAAGAGAGGATATGCAGGATTGCTTCAGGAAGAAATCATAGATATGGAAGCAAAGGATGTTTCTGATGTTATTCAGCGTGGAGGAACTATTTTGCAGACAGCAAGATGTCCAGAGTTTACAAAAGCGGATGTTCAGAAGCAGGGAGCTGAAATTTGTAAAAAGCATGGAATAGAAGGAATGATTGTTATCGGTGGTGACGGTTCTTTTAAAGGAGCCCAGAAACTGGCAGGTCTTGGAATCAATACCATTGGTCTTCCGGGAACAATTGACCTGGATATTGCCTGTACAGAATATACCATTGGTTTCGATACAGCGGTAAATACAGCAATGGAAGCAATTGATAAAGTACGTGATACTTCTACATCTCATGAAAGATGTTCCGTTATTGAGGTTATGGGACGTGGTGCAGGATATATTGCATTATGGTGTGGTATCGCAAACGGTGCAGAAGATATTCTGCTTCCGGAAAAATATGATTATGATGAGCAAAAACTGGTAGATAATATTATCTTTAACCGGAAACGCGGTAAAAAACACCATATCATTATAAATGCAGAAGGAATCGGACATTCTACAAGTATGGCAAAACGTATTGAAGCGGCTACTGGTATGGAAACACGTGCGACTATTTTAGGTCACATGCAGCGTGGTGGAAGTCCTACCTGTAAAGACCGTGTATATGCATCTACAATGGGTGCTTATGCAGTGGACTTATTACTGAAAGGAAAATCTAACCGTGTAGTAGGATATCGTCACGGAGATTTTGTTGACTTTGATATAGATGAAGCACTGGCTATGGAAAAACAGATTCCGGAATATCAGTATGAGATCTGCAGAAACTTAAGTCTTTAATTGAAGTTTAGAGTGCGATGGGAGCGCTGCGCGCTTGGCCTAATACTTCATATTGCCATTGCAAGCAAGCTTGCATATCAATATAAAGTATTAGGCTGGGCACCTACGGTGCCTATCGCACTCATGGCCTTATCATAGGAAAAGGAATTAATAGTTATGATAACAAGTTCTAGCAATCAACAGATGAAGCATGTTATCCAGTTAAATAAGAAGGCAAAAACCCGCTATGAACAGCGGGTTTTTGTGGTAGAAGGAATAAAAATGTGCATGGAAGCGCCAAGGGAAGATATTCAGGCAATGTATGTGTCAGAATCTTTTCTAAGCATTTCGGAGCATGTACAGATGCTGAAAGAATATTCCTATGAAACGGTAGCGGATAATGTGTTCAAAACAATCAGTGATACCCAGACACCTCAGGGAGTGTTAGCTCTTGTGAGAATGCCGGAATACACCCTTGCAGATTTACTGGGGTCCCAAGAGAAGCAGGCTCACCTGTTGATTCTTGAAAACATACAAGATCCCGGAAATTTAGGAACCATGCTTCGTACTGGAGAAGGGGCAGGAATTACAGGGGTTCTTATGAATAAGACAACGGTAGATATCTTTCATCCAAAGACCGTTCGCGCCACAATGGGCTCTCTTTACCGGGTACCATTTTATGTGACGGATAATATGGAAGAAACCATAATGGAATTGAAACAAAAGAGTATTTCATTATATGCGGCTCATCTGAAAGGAACCATGTCCTACGATCAGCCGGATTATACAAAGCCATGTGGGTTTTTAATTGGAAATGAAGGAAATGGTCTAACAGAGGAAGCGGCAGGATATGCAGATGAATATATCAAGATTCCCATGGAGGGAAAAGTAGAATCGTTAAATGCGGCCATTGCGGCCACATTACTGATGTACGAAGTGAATCGGCAGCGCAGATAATGTCAGGGAATTAAATATCCCTTTTCCAGCAATTTTTCCGCAATGGTATCCAATTGCTGTTCCGTATCTGCCTCAACCGTATGAAAATGAGTTCCATCGGTAAGTATCTTTAAGGGTTTATCTGTAGAATAATGAATTTTGGAAAGAAATTCATCCGCATCCAACCGGCTTTTTAAAATTAGGTCAGCCGTAATCTGTCCATAGATGTTATGTTCCACTACCACATCCAGAACCTTGCCGCCGTAATCTATGATGGTGTAAAGTTCGTCCCGCATTTGCTCATCCGTATGATAAACCTGCAAAGTGCGTTTGGCACGGGTGGAATCAAACTGTGGGTGGTAAAGAACATAGCCTTTGTTGGTGCTCAAAATATTTTTGTTGGTGGCACGCAACAGAGCAATGTCCTGTACAATAACCTGACGGCTTACCTGAAAACGTTTTGCAATTTCAGAACCGGAGACAGGTTGTATGCTGGTAGTCAGCAGTTCAATGATTTTCTCTCTTCTTACATCGCCTTCCATATATATCACTCCTCAATCACATGAATTTCCAGAAAATCAAAATCAATGTCCTCTACAAAATTATCCTGATAAAATCGTGCCTTGCTGTGACGTTTGAATTCAGCAACAGTGGAATCCAGCCAAAGGGGTTTGCTTAAGTCAAAATCATAGCAGACCTGATCCAAAGCCTGGAAAATTTTATGGGTTCTTGTATCGTTACTGTCATTAGTGATGACAGAGTCTTTTAAAAGATGGTTGTCCCGGAATAATTTAAACCAGATACGCATAAGTTATTGTCCTTTCTATGGGCTGTTTGAGCCTCTATGTCAAATTCTTAATCAATTATAGCAGAGAGTCTCTAGAAAAACAATGTCGGAAAAGAGGGTGGAAATAACAGAAAGAGGGCAAAATGCACAAAAAACAAGAGTGCGAATTGATGAAAATGGATATAATTTCGATTTTTTCAAAAAAAACTTGTAATATATTGTGAGAAGTGATAATATGATATTAGAAAATAGAATAAAGTTGTGCCTAGAGAAGATGGAGCAGGGTTGTACAACAGAAATGTTGTTAGTAGACCTTGCTCTTTTTTGTGTTTTTATATATAGGAATTAGGGAATCCTACTATATAAAAAAGTATCTTAACAGGAGATGATTAGATGAATCAAAAGTTTTTTGATGCGATGGCAGATTGTCCTGTAATTGCAGCAGTAAAAGATCTGGGCGGAGTAGAAAGATGTTTAGAATCAGATGTACGTATTGTGTTTATTTTGTTTGGGGATGTCTGTAATATTGCAAAAATTGTAGAGCAGGTAAAGCAGGCAGACAAAATAGCATTGGTGCATATTGATTTAATAGAGGGGTTGAATACCAGTGAAGTGGCAGTGGACTATATTAAGAATAATACCAGGGCAGATGGAATTATTTCTACTAGGATGAATCTGATTAACAGAGCAAGATCCTTGTCTCTTCATACGGTATTTCGTATTTTTGTATTGGATTCCAGAGCATATCATAGTATTGAAAAGCAGAAGAATCAGATGAAGGCTGATTTTATTGAAATACTACCTGGAGTAATGCCAAAGATAATAAGAAGAATTAACGAACTTAGTCAACAACCCGTAATAGCTGGTGGATTAATCAGTGACAAAGAAGATGTAATTGAAGCCTTGGATGCTGGTGCGATTTCAGTTTCCACAACAAATCAGGATGTATGGTTTATGTAAGGAGGAAGAAGTATGTGCTGTAATACCAAGAAAAAAATAGCAGACGGTTTGGCGGAGATGATGCGGCAAAAACCATTGCGCAAGATTACCGTACAGGATATTATGGATTGCGGGAATATGAAGCGTCAGAGTTTTTATTATCATTTTCAGGATATCTATGAGGTAATTGAATGGACGTGTGAGGAAGGATTTATAAAACCGGCAAGCTATGATGAAACAGAAACCCTAGAATCCTGGGTCTGTCGGGTAGTACACATTGTAAAAGAAAACCGTTTTTTTTATCGGAGAGTTTTGGAAGCAGTAGACCGGGAAAGGATTATAGAAGCTATTTATCCGGTAGTAGAAGAACAGATAGAAAAAAGAAAGATATTGGGAAGAAAAAAGAATGATGTGTTAGAGCAGTTTGCAGTCAGATCTGTCTGCCATTTTATTCTGGACACAGTAGAAATGCGGAAAGGGCCAGACGAAAAGGCAGTATTGGAAGCAGTAAGAAATTTAGAGGAATTATTGGGAACGCAATCCAAGAAGATTGTAATTATGTCCACTGTTAAAAGTACCAGAATGGCATAGCAGCAGATAAAAAAATCATACAAAAGAGTGGAATTGTCTAATGACAATGAAGGCTCTGGAAGATAAAATAACATTATCAAGTAAATCGGAGGAGGATTTTACAATGGCAAAATACGTTATGGCGTTGGACGCCGGAACAACAAGTAACAGATGTATTCTTTTTAACGAAAAGGGTGAAATGTGTAGTGTCGCTCAGAAAGAATTCACACAGTATTTCCCAAAACCAGGATGGGTAGAACATGATGCAAATGAAATTTGGTCTTCACAACTGGGGGTTGCAGTGGAAGCAATGCAGAAGATTGGGGCTTCAGCAGAAAACATTGCAGCAATCGGTATTACCAACCAGCGAGAAACTACAATTGTATGGGATAAGAGCACAGGCGAACCAGTGTATAATGCAATTGTATGGCAGTGCCGCAGAACTTCTGAATACTGTGATTCCTTAAAGGATAAAGGACTTACAGATACGTTCCGCCAGAAGACAGGGTTAGTAATTGATGCATACTTCTCAGGAACTAAATTAAAATGGATTCTGGACAATGTGGAAGGGGTAAGAGAAAGAGCAGAAAAAGGAGAACTTCTTTTTGGTACAGTAGAAACATGGTTAATCTGGAAACTTACAAAAGGTGAAGTTCATGTAACGGATTATTCCAATGCATCCAGAACAATGCTCTTTAATATCAATGATTTAACCTGGGACAAAGAAATCTTGAAAGAGTTAAATATTCCGGAAAGTATGCTCCCAGAAGCAAAACCATCAAGCTGTGTATATGGAAAAGCAGATTCTTCTTACTTTGGAGGAGAGATTCCAGTCAGCGGAGCAGCTGGAGACCAGCAGGCAGCGTTATTTGGTCAGACCTGTTTCAGCGCAGGAGAGGCAAAGAATACTTATGGAACAGGATGCTTCATGTTAATGAACACAGGAGAAAAACCTGTCTTCTCTAAAAATGGACTGGTAACTACCATTGCATGGGGAATCGATGGAAAAGTAAATTATGCATTAGAAGGTTCTATCTTCGTAGCTGGTGCAGCAATTCAGTGGCTGCGTGATGAATTAAGAATTATCGACAGTGCTGCGGATTCAGAGTACATGGCAAAGAAAGTAAAAGATACCAATGGATGTTATGTGGTTCCTGCATTTACAGGACTGGGTGCACCTCACTGGGATCAGTACGCAAGAGGAACTATTGTTGGTATTACCCGCGGTGTGAATAAATATCATATTATTCGTGCAACCTTAGAGTCTTTAGCATATCAGGTAAATGATGTTCTGCAGGCAATGAGAGCGGATTCTGGTATTGAATTGAACTCCTTGAAAGTGGATGGTGGTGCAAGTGCAAATAACTTCTTAATGCAGACACAGGCAGATATCATTGATGCTCCCGTTAACCGTCCATCTTGTGTAGAAACCACTGCTATGGGTGCAGCTTATCTGGCAGGACTTGCAGTTGGATACTGGGAAAGTAAGGAAGATGTTGTTAAAAACTCGGCAATTGATCAGACATTTGAATCAAAGATTACCGCAGAAGACAGAGCGGAGAGAGTTAAGGGCTGGGATAAAGCTGTAAAATATTCTTATGGCTGGGCAAAGGAAGATTAATACACAACAATTAAAAAAGGCAGAAGGGGGCAAACGAAATGTTACCATATATAGCAGAATTTGTAGGAACAATGATGTTGATTCTTTTAGGAGATGGAGTAGTAGCCAATGTAAATTTAAATAAATCAGGAATGAAAGGTGCAGGCTCTATTCAAGTTACATTTGCCTGGGGTCTTGCGGTTATGTTGCCGGCATTCATTTTTGGCGCAGCATCAGGGGCACATTTTAACCCAGCATTGACATTGGCATTAGCAGCAGACGGAAGCATGGCTTGGGCATTAGTTCCGGGTTACCTTGTTGCACAGTTTACAGGCGCATTTGTAGGTGCAGTTCTTGTATACATACTATTTAAAGAACAGTTTGATGCAACAGAAGATGCAGGAACAAAACTTGGAGTATTCTCTACCGGACCATCTGTTCCAAATTTACCTCTTAACATTTTAAGTGAAGCAGTAGGAACCTTTATACTTGTATTCGCAATCAAGGGTGTTCCAGCAGGAGTAGCACCTGGTGTAAATAACTTATTTGTAATGGGAATTATCGTATCCGTTGGTATGTCCTTAGGCGGATTAACCGGATACGCAATCAATCCAGCTCGTGACCTTGGTCCTCGTCTGGCACATAGTGTTCTTCCAATCAAAGGAAAAGGAAGTTCAAACTGGGGATATGGTATTGTTACATTAGCCGGCCCAGTAATTGGAGCTCTTGCAGCAGTTGGTTTATTTGCAGTGATTCCATGGTAAAATAAAATAAAGTATTGCAGAGATGAGGAGAAGCAATGATTACATTCCCGAAAGGGAGTGTGGTTGTTGCTTTTCTTTAAAAAAAAATTGAACATTAGTAAAATTAACATAGAAAACAAGAAAAGGATAGGTGACAAATATGTATGATGTAGTAATCATTGGAGCAGGTGTATCCGGAAGCGCATCAGCAAGAGAACTTTCCAGATATAATCTGAAAACATGCGTATTAGAAAAAGAAGAAGACGTATGTTGCGGGACATCAAAGGCAAACAGTGCCATTGTACATGCTGGTTTTGACGCAGATAAGGGTTCTCTTATGGCTAAATTAAATGTAGAAGGAAGCCAGATGATGGAAGAGCTCTCCAAAGAACTGGATTTTCATTTTATAAAGAATGGATCTTTGGTAATATGCCTGGATGAAGAGGAAATGCCCAACTTACAGGCTCTTTGTGAAAGAGGTGTTGCCAATGGCGTCAAAGATCTTCGAATTATCAACAGAGAAGAGCTGGTAAAAATGGAACCTAATATTTCAGATGAAGCCGTAGCAGCACTGTATGCACCTACAGGCGGAATCGTATGTCCCTTTGGAATGAACATTGCACTGGCGGAAAATGCAGCAGTGAATGGGGTAGAATTCAAATTCGATACCGGGGTAACTGGTTTTGAGAGAAAAGGTGATAACTGGGTAGTAAAAACAAATCAAGGCGATATAGAGACAAAATACGTTGTAAATGCAGCTGGAGTTTATGCAGATGTATTTCATAACATGGTAAGTGATAAAAAGATTCACATTACACCAAGACGTGGGGATTACGCTCTATTGGATCGTACAACAGAAGGATTTGTAACCCATACTATTTTCCGTCTTCCGGGCAAGTATGGAAAAGGTGTACTGGTGTCTCCTACTGTACATGGAAACACATTGATAGGACCAACTGCCATAGATATTGAAAATAGAGAAGGAACCAATACTACACAGGATGGAATAGATGAATTATTGGAGAAAGCCGGTGCTACAGTAAAAGGCTTACCTCTTCGTGAAGTAATTACTTCTTTCGCAGGACTTCGTGCCCATGAAGATGGACATGAGTTTATTGTAGAAGAAGTAGAGGGTGCAAAAGGGTTTATAGACTGTGCCGGAATCGAATCACCAGGTCTCACAAGCGCACCTGCAATTGGTAAGATGGTAGCAGAAATCATTACTGACTTAGCAAACCCGGAAATTAACCCGAATTTTGAAGGAAGCAGGAAGGGAATTCTGGATCCTAAAACCTTAAATAAGGAAGAAAAAGCAGCATTAATTAAAGAAAGTCCAGAATATGGAAATATTATCTGCCGTTGTGAGATGATTACAGAAGGTGAAATCATGGATGCTATCAACCGCCCATTGGGAGCAAAATCATTAGACGGTGTAAAACGTAGGACAAGAGCGGGAATGGGACGTTGCCAGGCAGGTTTCTGTTCTCCGAAAACCATTGAAATTCTTGCAAGAGAACGTGGTGTTGACCCATCTGAAATTACCAAATCCGGTGGAGAGTCTAAAATTATCGTAGGTATTAACAAAGATAGAATATAGTCGGAAAGCCAGGAGGAAAAAAATATGTTAAATTATGATATTGTAATCGTAGGCGGCGGCCCGGCAGGACTTGCAGCAGCCGTATCAGCAAAAAAAAATGGTGCAGAAAGCATTTTAGTATTAGAAAGAGATAAGGAACTGGGCGGAATTTTAAATCAGTGTATCCACAATGGATTCGGACTGCATACCTTTAAGGAGGAATTAACCGGTCCGGAATATGCAGGAAGATTTATTCAACAGTTATCGGAAGAGAATATAGAGTACAAATTAAATACCATGGTTTTGGATATTGCAGACAACAAAGTAGTTACTGTAATGAACCGTGAAGAAGGATTGGTTGAAATTCAGGCAAAAGCAGTTATCCTTGCTATGGGATGCAGAGAGCGTTCCAGAGGCGCATTAAACATTCCAGGATATCGTCCTGCAGGAGTTTATTCTGCCGGTACTGCACAGCGTTTGGTAAATATGGATGGTTATATGCCGGGACGTGAAGTGGTTATCTTAGGTTCTGGTGACATTGGACTCATTATGGCGAGAAGGATGACGCTGGAAGGGGCAAAAGTAAAGGTAGTTGCGGAACTGCTCCCATATTCTGGTGGATTAAAGAGAAATATTGTTCAGTGTCTGGATGATTTTGATATTCCTCTGAAATTAAGCCATACGGTAATAGATATTGATGGAAAAGAAAGGGTAAAAGGAATTACACTGGCTCAGGTGGATGAAAACAGACGTCCAATTCCGGGAACAGAAGAATATTATGCCTGCGATACCCTGCTATTGTCCTGCGGTTTGATTCCGGAAAATGAAATTTCAAGAGATTTAGGCGTGGAAATGAGCAATGTAACTTCCGGACCATTGGTAAATGAGTGTCTGGAAACAAACGTAGAAGGTGTGTTTGCCTGCGGTAATGTACTGCATGTGCATGATTTGGTAGATTTTGTATCCCAGGAAGCAGCAGCTGCTGGAAAGCATGCAGCGGAATACGTTTTAAAGGGAAAAGCAGAAGGCGGAAAAGATATTCCAATTGTAGCAACGGAAGGTGCACGTTATACCGTTCCGGGAACAATTAATCCGGGTAGAATGGACGAAAAGCACACAGTTCGTTTCAGAGTTGGAGACGTATATCAGAACTGTTATGTTTCCGTATATTTAAATGAGGAGCGCATTATTCATAGAAAACGCCCGGTTGTAGCACCAGGAGAGATGGAAGAAGTAGTATTGAAGAAAGAACAGCTTATGTCTTATCCTAATCTTTCTAAAATTACCGTAAAAATAGAGGAGGCGTAAAACAATGGAAACAAGAGAATTGATTTGTATCGGCTGTCCAATGGGATGCCCGCTTACTGTAGAAATAAATAATGGTGAAGTAACCAGCGTCAGCGGAAATACCTGTAAACGCGGTGAAGTATATGCTAAAAAAGAAGTGACCAATCCAACCAGGATTGTTACAAGTTCTGTAATTGTAGAAGGGGGAAGTCTTGCGGCTGTTTCTGTAAAAACCAAAGAAGATATTCCCAAAGGAAAAATATTTGACTGTATGAAAGCTCTAAAAGGAGTGAAGCTACAAGCACCTGTTCACATTGGTGATATCGTGGTGGCGAATGTTGCCGGAACCGGAGTAGATATTGTAGCTACCAAGGACATACAGTAGTTTTAAAATCGGATTACTTTTAGATAGTTAAGTAATCACCTATCCTAAATTTTCATATAGAACCAGCACAGATATCCTCCGCCTGCATATAGTAGGAAAGGGGGATATCATGCGTATATGTGAATTGAGAGAAAAAGAAGTAATCAATATTTGCAATTGCAAGTGTCTTGGGTATGTAGTAGATGCTGATATAGACGAATGTACAGGATGCGTCCGTGCGTTGATTATTCCGGGCTGTGGAAAGATGTGGGGAATCATGGGAAGAAGTAATGATATCATTATTCTCTGGAAGCAGATTGTTAAGATAGGACCGGACATTATATTAGTAGAGATACCGGAGCCAAGACCACCAAAAGTAAATTGTTGACAAGATTCGGGAAGAAAGTTATACTTATACCAAATATTTAAACACAAAAGGAGAAGCCCAATGAAGTGTCCGTTTTGCAATAGCGAGAATACCAGAGTAATTGATTCAAGACCAGCGGATGATAATAGTTCAATCCGTAGAAGAAGACTTTGTGATGAGTGTGGAAAGCGTTTCACCACATATGAAAAGGTAGAAACAATACCACTGATTGTTATAAAGAAAGATAACAACAGAGAACAGTATGATCGTGCAAAAATTGAAGCAGGAGTATTGCGGGCATGCCATAAAAGACCGGTATCAGCTAATCAGATAAATAAATTGGTGGATGATATAGAAGTAGAGATTTTCAGCCGGGAAGAGAAGGAACTTTCCAGTTCTGAAATTGGTGAAATCGTAATGAATAAGCTTCAGGAATTGGACCCGGTTGCTTATGTAAGATTTGCATCGGTATATCGGGAATTTAAGGATGTAAATACATTTATGCAGGAATTGAAGAAGATTCTGGATAAGTAGGTGAAAAAATGGCCTTTATTTCAATTATAATGTCAGAGTAATTGGGATAGAAGTCAGAAATGGTGAGTAGCATGAATATATCAGGAATTCGTCCCGCGGCGGGGATATATGATTATAAAATAACAAAAGATAGAGAACTTGAAGAGGTTACCACTCTTGATGCAGGGCAGGGCCCGGAGTTGCAGAAGCAGGAATACCAGAAGAACAATTCCCAGACAGAGACGGCCTTTTCTCATACGCAGAAATATGAACCGGATAAGACCTATGAGATGAAAGGTGCACAGAGTTCCCTGGAAGATTTAGATATGGAGCAGGCTATTTCGGATATGCAAAAGGATCGCTTGCTGCAGCAGTATCAGTTTTTTGTTGGAAGCAGCAGGCAGACACAAGACCCTGCGGTTTCGGAAGAGACTTATCCATATGAGAATTTTGATATTTAAAGAGCTTCTAACTTGAAGCTCTTTTTTCTTTCTTGCCTAAACATTATTGGGATGATATACTTGCAAAGGAGAAATAGGAAAAATGACAGGAGAGGCTTATGTTTAAGAAATTTTATCCGGGTGAATATCTGGAATCTGCTTATGAAATAGATTTCAAAAAGTTATATGAAGAAGGATACCGGGGAATAATTTTTGATATTGATAATACACTGGTGCCCCATGGAGCACCGGCAGACCAAAGGGCGAAAGAATTGTTTACAGGACTCAAAGAAATGGGATATGCCTGCTGTCTGTTGTCAAACAACAAAGAACCCCGTGTGAAAATGTTTAGTGATGAGGTTCAGGTAAATTATATTTTCAAGGCTGGAAAGCCCAAAACCGGCGGTTACCAGAAAGCTATGGAACGGATGGGAACAGAACAAAAGAACACATTGTTTATTGGAGATCAGATTTTCACAGATGTGTATGGTGCTAACCGTGCAGGAATACGAACCATCCTGACACAGCCAATACACCCGAAGGAAGAGATACAGATTGTTCTGAAACGCTATCTGGAGAAAATTGTATTGTTTTTTTATAATAGAAAATAGAGAAGGATGGAAATAAATAGTATGAAAATTGCAATTGGAAATGATCATGCAGCAACGGATTTAAAAATAGAGATTATGGAATATGTAAAGAGTTTGGGATATGAAGTAATCAACTTAGGAACAAATGGAAATGAAAGCTGTAACTATCCGGAATTTGGAGAAAAAGTAGGACATGCAGTGGTATCTGGAGAAGCAGATTGTGGTATCCTGATTTGCGGCACCGGTGTAGGAATTTCTATAGCTGCCAATAAGGTGAAAGGTGTGCGCTGCGGCGTATGTTCCGATACTGCTACAGCACATTTGATAAAAGAACATAACAATGCGAATATAATTGCTTTTGGTGCAAGAATTGTAGGAAGCGAGCTGGCAAAAGATATTGTGAAATCTTATTTGGAAGCAGAATTTATGGGCGGAAGACATCAGAACAGAATTGATATCATTCAAGAGATTGAACAGCGGGAATGCCAGTAAGTAAAAAAAGGTTGAAATATATTCCAGTTTAGTATAAAATAGTATAAAATAAGAAGAAGATGGGGCGAAATGCGCCCATATGTAGTTTAAGGAGGAAATTCGAATGATTTCAGCAGGAGATTTTAGAAATGGTATTACGATAGAGTTAGATAATAACATTTATCAAATTATTGAATTCCAGCATGTGAAGCCGGGTAAGGGTGCAGCATTTGTTAGAACAAAATTAAAAAACATCAAAAACGGCGGTGTAATTGAAAAAACATTCCGTCCAACGGAAAAATGCCCTCAGGCTCGTATTGATAGAGCGGACATGCAGTATTTATATTCTGATGGAGACTTATTCCATTTTATGGATGTTGAAAGTTATGAGCAGATTGCCCTGGATGCAGAAGCAATCGGAGATACATTAAAATTTGTAAAAGAAAACGAAATGGTAAAAATGTGTTCCCATAATGGAAATGTATTTACAGTAGAGCCACCTTTGTTTGTGGAATTACAGATTACAGATACAGAGCCTGGGTTTAAGGGAGATACAGCAACCGGTGCCACAAAACCTGCTGTTGTGGAAACCGGCGCAACAGTATATGTACCATTATTTGTGGAACAGGATGACGTAATTAAGATTGATACCAGAACAGGTGAATATCTGTCCCGTGTATAGTTTTTAGAATACTAGATAAGAATAGTAAATCCCAGAATGTTGATATTCTGGGATTTTTTTGAGCATATGGAAGACCTGTTTAAATACGATACAGCTATTTTGTTTTCTTTTCAGAATCTACAGGATATCCATTTCCTTGTTCATCCGTAGTTTTATCATTTAGATTCTCTTTGTCTTCCTGTAACTGCCGATTGGTGATACCGCACTCATAAGCGCCTTTTGGAATTGTGTTTATTGGTTTTTCGGTTCGGGCTTTTTTCATATAGAATCCTCCTTAGATAGTATGATTTTACTATGTCCAGATTGAGAGAAAAATAATCTATTTATGATTTGTCCTTACATAAAGCCTGATGGGCAAGAATGTTCGCAAGCATATCACTCAATACTACCAGATCAGCAGAGAGTGCGGCTACCTGATCTTCCTCGAGACATTCAGCCAGCTGGCATGCAATGGTAGACAGGAAATAAAGGTTAGAGCAGTTATTCATGAAGATTACCCTTTTTGTTTTATCATATGTCTGAAAAATTGAAAAATGCATGGGGAAAGGGCGTTACGCCTTTTTGGACGCGGTTTCCATGGAAGAGGCATATTGAGAAGGACTCATTCCGGTTATTTTCTTAAATTGCCGGGAAAAGTAATGAATAGAAGTATAGCCTAAAGCATCAGCAATCTGGGTGAAGTTCAAATTACTTTCCTGGATTAATACTTTCGCACGGTTGATTTTCATGTGAGAAAAATAATCGATAATGCCGCAGTTATGTTTGGTGCGGAAAATTCGCTGTAATTGTGAGTAACTCATTAGATTATCATGGCAGAGTTGATGAATGGTCAATGTTTGGGAAATATGGTCATTCATATAGGAAAGAACCCGGGCGAGAGTTTCTTCATCCTCCTTTATTTTTGCGGGCTTTGCAAGAAAACCATTATCCCTGGCGGAAAACAATTTTCGGTGAAGGGAAATCAAAAATTGTTCCAAGGAAAGCTGAAGCATCTGCTCAGCACCGGGATACTGGTGGGGCAAAGAGTCATCCTGCATGGTAGAAAAGGCATGAGAGGATTCTGAGATAATCGTGGCAAGAACACTACGCTCCCGTTCTTCCAGCAAAAGAATGCAGTCTTTAAAAAGAGTCATGGCCTCAGAAGGACATGCAAAGCAAATAGAAATAAAGTTTACAGGGAGTATCTCATAACTTGATACGGAATGGAGCTGGTTCGGCTTACAGAACGTAAGAGCACCTTTTTTTAGAGAATACGTATTATTATCTTTGGTGACCTCTAAAGTTCCCTTGTCCACATATAAGAGTTTCCAGAAGCTATGGGATTCAGAGGCAAAAGAAAAATCCGTACTGTATTCAAAATAATTAACAGAAATAATCTGGGAAATATCAAAAAGTTTCGTGAGGGGCCAGTTGTAAAAATCCATAAAAATCTCCTTTTATCTATTAAGATAAATTGATTTTACCATATAATTGTGCAAAAAAGCAAAAAAATTGTGCAAATACAGAACCTTTTTTTTGTATTATCATGATATAGAACAAAAGGATAAATACCTTAAGGAGGATATAAAGATGAAAAAACCAGTATTAGTAATTATGGCAGCTGGTATGGGGAGCCGTTACGGGGGGTTAAAACAAATTGATCCCATTGATGCTCAAGGACATATTATTATTGACTTTTCCATATATGATGCCATAGAGGCTGGATTTGAAAAAGTCGTATTCATTATAAAAAAAGCAAACGAAGCTCAGTTTAAAGAAACCATCGGAAGCCGTATAGAAGGTAAGATTCAGGTAGAGTATGTATATCAGGAACTAGATAAGCTGCCGGAAGGCTTTTTTGTTCCAGAGGGCAGGGAGAAACCTTTCGGAACTGGTCACGCTGTGCTGTGTTGTAAAGATGTGATTGATGGACCATTTGCAGTAATTAATGCAGATGACTATTATGGAAAGCATGCATATAAAGTGATATATGACTATCTTATAAGTCATGAAGATGATAAAAAGTATAACTATACCATGGTAGGCTATGCACTGAAGAATACTCTTACGGATAATGGATATGTGGCAAGAGGGGTCTGTGAAACAGATAAAGATGGATTTTTAACAGATATTCAGGAACGTACCCATATCGAAAAACGAAACGGTGGTGCAGCATATACCGAAGATGAGGGGAAAACATGGCATGAACTGCCTATGGACTGCACGGTGTCCATGAATATGTGGGGATTCTCAAAGAGCATTATAAAAGAACTGAACTATGGTTTTCAAAAATTTCTAAGAGAAGAGCTGCCAAAGAATCCGTTTAAGGCAGAATACTTTCTTCCTTTTGCGGTAGATGAACTTCTACAAAATCAAAAGGCAAGTGTGCAGGTGCTTACCTCTATGGATAAATGGTATGGTGTAACTTATAAAGAAGATAAAGAAATGGTAGTAGATGCCATTTCAGAATTAAAAAACCAGGGATTATATCCTTGTAAATTTTAAAAATCACAAGTAAAGTTCTACTAAAACATAAAGTAAATAAGTGTACAAATTTACTAAAAAACATATTCTGATAAAAAGCAAAATATGGGTAAAATGTAGAAAATAGGGAAACTATACCTAAAAAGTTTTAATCACAGAAAGGCTGTGATATAATAGCCATAGACAAAATGCAGTTTATATGAGGAGGGAATACTATGGCAATTTTAGTAACTGGAGGAGCCGGATATATCGGAAGCCACACTTGCATTGAATTGGTCAGTGCCGGATATGAAGTAGTAGTTGTGGATAATCTGATAAATTCCAGCGAAGAAGCAGTAAAGAGAGTAGAGCAGATTACAGGAGTAAACATTCCTTTTTATCAGGCAGATATTTTAGATGCAGAAGCATTAGAAAAGATTTTCAATGCAGAGAATATTGATAGTGTCATCCATTTCGCAGGATTGAAGGCGGTAGGTGAATCGGTAAGCAAACCTCTGGAGTATTATCACAATAATATTACAGGAACATTGGTGTTAGCAGATGTAATGCGTAAGCATGGTGTTAAGAATATTATTTTCTCATCGTCAGCAACGGTATATGGTGACCCAGCATTTATTCCTATTACAGAAGAATGCCCTAAGGGGAAAATTACAAATCCTTATGGACAGACGAAGGGAATGTTAGAACAGATTCTGGCAGATTTCCATGTGGCAGATCCGGAATGGAATGTAGTACTCCTTCGTTACTTTAACCCAATCGGAGCCCATGAGAGCGGTCTGATAGGAGAAGATCCGAAAGGAATTCCCAATAATCTGGTACCTTACATTGCCCAGGTTGCAGTCGGTAAATTGAACTGTCTTGGTGTGTTTGGGGACGATTATGATACACTGGACGGAACCGGAGTACGTGATTACATTCATGTAGTTGATTTAGCAAAAGGTCATGTAAAAGCATTAAAGAAAATAGAAGACAAATCAGGTGTTAGTATTTATAACCTGGGAACTGGAATCGGATACAGTGTACTGGATGTAGTAAAGGCATATGAAAAAGCATGTGGAAAAGAAATTCCATATGAAATAAAGCCAAGAAGAGCAGGGGACATTGCAACTTGTTATTCCGATGCATCCAAGGCAGGAAAAGAACTGGGATGGGAAGCGGAATATGGAATTGAGCGTATGTGTGCAGATTCCTGGAGATGGCAGAGTAAGAATCCCGACGGATATCGAAAATAAATTATCAAATAAAGAAGGAACCCATAAAATACATTTTGTTTTATGGGTTCCTTCTTTATTATAAAAATTCCTTATTTCTGTCTGCGTTTATTAAAAAATCGTTTCGCTATGGAGGTCGTATGGGGGTCGGTAACGTATTTTTTCAATGTTTCAGAATTAAAAGGAAGCCTTGCATCCATGGTCTTCATAATATCTTTAATCTGATACTTGTTTTGTAATTCTGCATTGGAAAAATCAATTCGCTGGTTGGTGGAAAACAGAACGATTACCGGCTCGGTAAAGTTCTTATGGTTCTCCTCTATAACAATACCCTTCTGCCCATTTGAGAAATCAACACAGGCCCCCGCTGGAAGCAGGTGGATACATTTTGCTAATGCCATAATAAAGGTGGTAGGATAATAATTTGGATACTCTGCGAGAAAGCGAATGGCAGAGATTCCGGAGAGAGGTTCGTGGCCAAGATTCATAGAGGTCAGTTCATCAAACATACTTGCAGTATGAAGCACACGGGTGCCATGATTGAACTTACTTTCCTTTTTAAGGGGAACCTTTATATTGTGCTCCAGCCGTACCATCTGCGAAACAATCTGCAGGGTTAATTCCGGAAACTTGTAGTCATTATAATCTGGATGCAGAAGCTGGTAACCTTTTTCCAGACATTTATGGATAATGCGCCGTTCATCCATGGATAAAAGATTGCTTCCTTTTTCCAGAATTTCCTCAGGAACAAGTAAAAGGCCAAGGTCGTGAAGAAGAGCGGCATATACAATAGCATTTTGCTCAGGATAGGAATAGTGGAGCTTTTGAACCATCATGGCAGATAAGATGGCAGTACTTAGGCAATGTTTATATACATAATCATCGGTGCTCCGCAAGTTTTGGAAAAAGTTGATTTTTTGGTTTGAAGAGTCAAAGGTACGCAGGAGACGCTGAACAAGGGAACTCAGATGCTCTGGTTTCTTTCCTGCTATAAGAAGTTCAAAGTCTTCCTTTAGCTGAAAAGTGGCAACGGTTTGAAATTGTTCGAAGTCTATATCCGCCTGAGTCAGCGGTGGAACTGGTTCAGCGGGTTCAAGAATATAAATGCCCCAGAGACCGAAGTTTCGTATACTGCTGATAGCAGAAGCTGTCAGCATGGAGTTTCGCTCATAAAGAAGAACTCCCAACTTATTATAAATGGGACGCGCCAGACGCATTCCAACTTCTAACTTGCTTGCTTTAATATATTGCATAGTAATCCCCCTTTAAATTAATCTCTACTTATAATATTTATCGGACAAAATCAGGATATGGGAAAGAGTTCCAGCAGGAAAAAGATGTTTTTTTAGTGAATTTTGCCGAAAGCAGGAAAAACATATGATATAATAAGCCGAGATAGAAGAGATGAACCATATAGAACGGAGTCAGTTATGAAGAATACATTAAAAAAAATAATGGGAAGTGTTATCCTGATATTTTTTATTAGCAGTATGTACGGAGGAACAATTCTGGCAACACAAGGTCAGATTGATGAGGTACAAGATAAGGTAAATGAGCTGGAGCAGAAGAAGGACGAGGCTCAAAAAGAGGCAGAGGAATCATCTGATTCAGCAGATAATTTGCAGGGAGATTTAAAGGAATTTGATGCCAGTCTGTCACGAATAACAGGGGAATTAAGTCAGACAGAAGTGAAATTGAAAGATACAAGGGAAGCGCTGGAACATACAAAAGAATCTCTTGCTGATGCCAAAGAGCAGGAAAAGCAGCAGTACGAAGCCATGAAAAATAGAATACAATTTATGTATGAGATGGGGACTGAAAGCATGATAGGGGTGCTGATGGAGTCTGAAAGTATTGCAGAATTTCTAAATCGTAGTGAATATGTTATAAGTATTCATGAATATGACCGTAATATGCTGAATGATTATAAGGAGACAAAAGAAAAAATTGCAAAAAATGAACAGAAGTTAGAGCAAGAGGAAAAAGATCTGGTTGCGTTGCAGGAGACGGAAACAGCAAAGAAACAGGAGGTGGCAGCTTTGGTAGATACCACCTCCCAGAAATTGACAGCCGCAAAAGACCAGTTGAAACAGGCTCAAACAGATATGGAGAGCTATCAGGCCCAAATAGATAAGCAGAAGGCCTATGAAGAGAAGCTGGAAGCTCAGAAAGCGGCTGAAGATGCAGCGAGGCTGGAAGAAATACGGAAACAAGAAGAAGAAATGAAGCAAAATGCTCAAAATAAGGAACCTATTAATGCAGATGCATCCGATACAGCTCTTCTGGCGGCATTGATTCAATGTGAATCCGGAGGAGAGAGCTATGATGGAAAATTGGCGGTGGGCAGTGTTGTAATAAATAGAGTAAGAAGTTCCTATTTTCCCAATACCATTGCAGGTGTTATTTATCAAAGCGGACAGTTTTCACCGGTAGCCAGCGGGCGGTTTGCTACTGTGCTGGCGGCGGGGGCAGATAGCTCCTCTCTACAGGCGGCAAAGGAAGTTCTGGGCGGGAAGGTTACAGTGGATTGTTTATATTTTAGAACGAATACAGGACTCATTGACGGAATCATAATAGGTAATCATGTTTTTTATTAATACAATGTAAATGGCCAAAAGTTCGATACTTGTGCAAAATATACAAAAATCGACCTTTTGGCAGTGTAAAGCGTCAGAGGAATGATAAAAATATAACAAAGTTATACAAGAAAAGTAAAAAATAAAGGGCTTGAGGAACAAGGGAGAAGGGTAAGAATTTCCTTGCAATTTGGCTCTATATATGCTAGGATAAATTTGTCGCAGGAATGAAAATAGTACCTGTTTCCTTTTTTTTTGACAAAAGATTGTTAAAAAAATAACATACATTTCAAGGAAATTGTCTATTGCTTTCTGTGAGGAAGTAGAAACATAATAAATAATGATAATTAATAAAAGGAGACGAAAAAATGGCAAAGAAAGTAGTATTAGCAGGCGCATGCCGTACCGCAATCGGAGTTATGGGTGGAGCTTTAAGCACAGTTCCAGCAGTAGATTTAGGTTCTATCGTAATTAAAGAAACATTAAACAGAGCTGGGGTTCCAGCAGAAAAAGTTGACCATGTATACATGGGATGTGTTATCCAGGCAGGATTAGGACAGAACGTAGCACGTCAGGCTTCTATCAAAGCTGGTTTGCCAATTGAAACACCTGCAGTTACAGCAAACGTAGTTTGTGGTTCTGGTCTTAACTGTGTAAATATGGCAGCTCAGATGATTATGGCAGGAGATGCAGACATCGTTGTTGCTGGTGGTATGGAAAATATGTCCATGGCTCCATATGCAGCAATGCAGGGTCGTTACGGATATAGAATGAACAATGCAACATTAGTAGATACCATGGTAAATGATGCGTTAACAGATGCATTCAATAATTACCATATGGGTATTACTGCTGAAAATGTAGCAGAGCAGTGGGGATTAACAAGAGAGCAGTTAGATGAATTTGCAGCTACTTCTCAGCAGAAATGCGAAAAAGCAATTGGAGAAGGAAAATTCAAAGATGAAATCATTCCAGTAGAAGTAAAACAGAGAAAATCTGTAGTAGTGGTAGATACTGATGAAGGACCACGTGCAGGAACCACAGCAGAAGGTCTTGCAAGATTACGTCCAGCATTTAAGCCAGACGGAATTGTAACAGCAGCAAACGCTTCTGGAATTAACGACGGTGCAGCAGCAGTTGTTGTTATGAGTGAAGAAAAAGCAAAAGAATTAGGTGTAACACCAATGGCTACTTTCGTAGCTGGAGCACTTGGCGGAGTTGAGCCATCTATCATGGGTGTTGGACCAGTTGCATCTACCAAGAAAGTATTTGAAAAAACAGGTTTAACCATTGATGATATGGATTTAGTGGAAGCAAACGAAGCTTTCGCAGCTCAGTCTCTTGCAGTAGCAAAAGACCTGAACTTTGATATGAGTAAAGTTAACGTAAATGGTGGAGCAATTGCTCTGGGACATCCAGTAGGAGCAAGCGGATGCCGTATTCTTGTTACTTTATTACATGAAATGCAGAGAAGAGATGCAAAGAAAGGTCTTGCAACACTTTGTATCGGTGGTGGAATGGGCTGTACTACAGTTGTAGAAAGAGACTAGTTCCCAATAAAGAAAAATAATATATGCAGGTGCCCTTATGGACACCTGCAAAAAGTTATAAAATTATTAAGGAGGATTCAACATGAAAGTTGGTATTATTGGAGCAGGAACTATGGGTTCCGGAATCGCACAGGCATTTGCACAGACAGAGGGATATGAAGTATGCTTATGTGACATTAATGAAGAATTTGCAGCAAATGGTAAAAACAGACTTGCCAAAGGTTTTGAAAAAAGAATCGCAAGAGGAAAAATGGATCAGGCAGCAGCAGATGCAATCCTTGCAAAAATCACCACAGGTACAAAAGAAATCTGTACTGATTGTGATTTAGTTGTAGAAGCAGCTCTGGAAGTAATGGATGTTAAAAAACAGACATTCAAAGAATTACAGGACATCGTAAAGAAAGATTGTATGTTTGCAACAAACACATCTTCACTTTCTATTACAGAAATCGGTGCAGGACTTGACAGACCAGTAATTGGTATGCATTTCTTTAACCCAGCTCCTGTAATGAAATTAGTTGAGGTTATCAAAGGTGAAAACACACCAGATGATATGAAAGATAAAATCGTTAAAATTTCTGAAGAAATCGGAAAAACTCCAGTAGAAGTAAATGAAGCAGCAGGATTCGTTGTAAATAGAATCTTAATTCCAATGATTAACGAAGCTGTTGGAATCTATGCAGATGGAGTAGCTTCTGTAGAAGGTATCGACACAGCAATGAAATTAGGTGCAAACCATCCAATGGGACCTTTAGCATTAGGAGATTTAGTTGGTCTTGATATCTGTCTTGCAATCATGAATGTATTATATGATGAAACAGGAGATTCCAAATACCGTCCACACCCACTTCTTAAGAAAATGGTTCGTGCAGGTAAATTAGGAATGAAATCTGGAATCGGATTCTACGACTATTCAAAATAGTCGCGAATAAGCAAAGAAAAATATTTATAGCACATGTTCTGCCCTTGGGCAGAAAACTGATGCTATAAATGTTTGACGCGCAACGCGCCTGAGAAAAGGCGAAGCATTTTCGAGGTTTGCTTAATCGCGAAGCAAGAAGATGTAAAGAAAAATATTTATAGCACATGTTCTGCCCTTGGGCAGAAAACTGATGCTATAAATGTTTGACGCGCAACGCGCCTGAGAAAAGGCGAAGCATTTTCGAGGTTTGCTTAATCGCGAAGCAAGAAGATGTAAAGAAAAATATTTATAGCTCATGTTCTGCCCTTGGGCAGAAAACTGATGCTATGAAAATTTGACGCGCAACGCGCCCGAGAAGAGGCAACGCGTTTAAAAGGTAATTATTAAATAATATAAAGAAAGTTTGGAGGAACAAATATCATGGATTTTTCTTTAGATAAAAAACATGAAATGGCGAGAACTCTTTTTAGAGAATTTGCTGAAAAGGAAGTAAAACCTCTTGCACAGGAAGTTGACGAAACAGAACAATTCCCAAGAGGAACCGTAGAAAAAATGAAGAAAGCAGGATTCATGGGAATCCCTATGCCAAAGGAATACGGCGGACAGGGCTGTGATCCATTAACATACGTTATGTGTGTAGAAGAATTATCAAAAGTTTGTGGTACAACAGGCGTTATTGTTTCTGCACATACTTCTCTATGTTGTGACCCTATCATGACATATGGTACAGAAGAGCAGAAACAGAAATATCTGACACCATTAGCAAAAGGTGAAAAACTGGGTGCTTTCGCATTAACAGAGCCAGGCGCTGGTACAGATGCACAGGGATGCCAGACAAAAGCTGTTTTAGATGGTGACGAATGGGTACTGAACGGATCCAAATGCTTTATCACAAACGGTAAAGAAGCTGACATTTATATTGTAATCGCAATTACAAATGTAGTAGAAGATAAAAGAGGAAGAAAGAAAAAGAATTTCTCTACCTTCATCGTAGAAAAAGATACACCAGGATTTACTTTTGGAGCAAAAGAAAAGAAAATGGGTATCCGTGGATCAGCTACATATGAATTAATCTTTGAAGACTGCAGAATTCCAAAGGACAACCTGTTAGGAGCAGAAGGAAAAGGTTTCCCAATCGCAATGCATACACTTGACGGTGGACGTATCGGTATTGCAGCTCAGGCACTGGGTATTGCAGAAGGTGCTTTAGAAGCAACTGTAAATTATACAAAGGAAAGAAAACAGTTCGGACGCTCTATTGCAGCTCAGCAGAATACACAGTTTGTATTAGCTGATCTTGCAACAAAAGTAGAAGCAGCTCAGTTACTGGTTTACAAAGCCGCTATGGCAAAAGCAAACCAGAGATTTTACTCCGTAGAAGCAGCAAAAGCAAAATTATTTGCAGCAGAAGTTTCTATGGAAGTAACAACGAAATGTGTTCAGTTATTCGGTGGATACGGATACATCAGAGAATACGATGTAGAGCGTATGATGCGTGATGCTAAGATTACTGAAATCTACGAAGGAACTTCCGAAGTTCAGCGTATGGTTATTTCTGGCGCATTATTGAAATAGTTGCGATAAGCAGAGGCTTATGTCAATACGATAAAACAAATATAAGGAGTGAATGACCGTGAAAATCGTTGTATGTATAAAACAGGTACCAGATACCAAAGGCGGAGTTAAATTTAACCCAGACGGTACTCTGGATAGAGGGGCGATGCTGTCCATCATGAATCCGGATGATAAAGCAGGATTAGAAGCAGCATTAAGATTAAAAGAACAGTACGGTGCAGAAGTAACCGTATTAACAATGGGACTTCCAAAAGCAGATGAAGTTCTTCGTGAAGCAATGGCAATGGGTGCTGACAAGGGAGTTCTTGTAACAGACAGAGTATTAGGAGGAGCTGATACATGGGCAACTTCCACTACAATTGCTGGTGCAATCAGAAACCTTGAATATGATTTGATTATTACAGGACGTCAGGCTATCGATGGAGATACCGCACAGGTAGGACCACAGATTTCTGAGCATTTAGACATTCCAGTAATTTCTTATGCACAGGATATTAAAGTAGACGGAGATTATGTTATTGTTCAGCGTCAGTACGAAGACGGATATCATGAATTAAAAGCAAAAATGCCATGTCTGATTACTGCTCTTTCTGAATTGAATGAGGCACGTTATATGACACCAGGCGGAATCTTCGATGCATATGACAAAGAAGTAACTGTATGGGGCAGAGCAGATTTGAAAGATGTAGATGATTCTGATCTTGGTTTAAAAGGATCTCCTACTAAAATTGCAAAAGCATCTGACAAAGTTAAAAAAGGTGCAGGAGAGCAGTTTGTTCTGGAACCGGCAGAAGCAGTTGCATATATTATGGAAAAATTAAAAGAGAAGCACGTAATCTAAAAATATAAAAGGAAATGTGGTGAAAAGAATGGGTTTAGAACAATATAAAGGAGTCTATGTCTTCGCACAGCAGGTAGACAATGAATTAAGCACAATCGCATTTGAGTTACTTGGTAAGGCGAAAGACCTTGCAAAAGATTTAAATACAGAAGTTGCAGCAGTTCTGATTGGTCATGATGTAAAAGGTTTAGCTGATCAGTTAGCAGAATATGGTGCAGAAAAAGTTATCGTTGTAGATGATCCGGAATTAAAAGAATACAGAACAGAGCCTTATACACATGCACTGTCATCTGTAATCGATAAATACAAACCAGAAATCGTGTTAGTAGGTGCTACCGCAATTGGTAGAGATTTAGGACCACGTGTATCTGCAAGAGTAAAAACAGGTCTTACAGCTGACTGTACTGTACTTGAAATTGGTGATTTCCCAATCAATCCAGGTCCAAATCAGACACACAACCAGTTGCTGATGACTCGTCCTGCATTTGGTGGAAACACAATCGCTACAATTGCTTGCCCGGACAACCGTCCTCAGATGGCAACAGTTCGTCCTGGTGTTATGCAGAAAATTGAGAAAATCAATGGTGCAAAAGCAGTAGTAGAAGAATACAATCCTGGATTTACTCCAGATAATAAATACGTAGAAATCTTAAAAATCGTAAAAGAAGCAAAAACTACTGAAGATATTATGGAAGCAAGTATCCTGGTATCCGGTGGACGTGGAGTTGGAAATGCAGAAAGCTTCCAGATGCTGAAAGATTTGGCAGGAGCACTTGGCGGAACTGTAAGCTGTTCTCGTGCAGCTGTTGAAAATGGATGGCTACCAGTAGATTTACAGGTAGGACAGACTGGAAAAACCGTACGTCCAAACTTATACTTTGCAATTGGTATCTCTGGAGCAATCCAGCACGTTGCAGGTATGGAAGAATCTGATATCATTATTGCAATCAATAAAGATGCAGACGCTCCAATCTTTGATGTAGCTGATTATGGTATTGTTGGAGATTTAACAAAAATTCTTCCAGCTTTAACCACAGCATTAAAAGCAGAATTAGCAAAATAAAAAATAAAAACCTTCCTGCAGGCTTCACGCCTGTAGGGAGGTTCTTTATTTCATAAAGAGGAGAATTTAAAATACTGGTTCCTATTCGGAAAAAAATGTGCTATACTAGATGCATTCCTAAGGCTTGTGGAGAAATACCATAGGTCTTTACTTTTGAGAATATATATAAAAGAGAGGTGAAAAGAATGGACAGTTGTGATAGTTGCGGGCGAAGTAGCAGCGATGGGCATAAGAACACCATATGGAAGAACAGCGGTATCCTGCTGTCAATTCTTTTTGCGTGTTTAGAGCAGTAGAAATTTGTGCGGTAAATTATGTCCATCATGCAAGTCCTCATAAAAAGTGAACCATTTGTAGATAATGAGAACAAGAGGGAGGAGACATAATGGAAATAAATGATGAAAGAGAAATCCGAAAAGAACCGGATATGATGCCGGAAAAACCAGACTATGCGAAAGAACTGGAAGTAATTATCAAAAGTGATGCTTCCGATGAAGATAAAAGGGAATGTCTGGAAGATTATCATGAGAATGATATTGCCGATGTTCTGGAAGAATTGAATTTAGAAGAGCGAAAAAAACTGTACCGGATCTTGGGGAAAGAAACGGTATCAGAAATTTTCACTTATCTGGAAGAAGTAGAAATTTATATCAATGAGCTGGACCCGGAAGTGGCAGCAAATATTCTGCAATCCATGGATGCGGATGATGCAGTTGATATACTGGACGAACTGGAAAAAGAAAAAAGTGAGGAATTAATACGCTTGCTGGATGAGGAATCCAGACAGGATATTAACCTGCTTTATTCTTTTGATGAAGATGAAATCGGAAGCCGTATGACCATGAACTTTATTGTAATCAAAAGAGGGGTTACAATACGTCAGGCAATGAAAAGTCTGATAGAACAGGCGGCGGACAACGACAATATTGCAACGGTATATGTGGAAGAGTCAGATGCCACCTTCTATGGAGCCATTGAGCTGAAAGATTTGATTATAGCCAGAGACTATGTGGAATTAGAAGATTTAATCAGTACCTCTTATCCTTATGTTTATGCCAAAGAGACTGTAGAGCAGTGTATTGAAGAGCTGAAGGATTATTCCGAAGACTCTATTCCGGTACTAGATAATAACAATCAAATTATTGGGGTTATTACTGCTCAGGACATCGTAGAAGTAGTAGATGAAGAAATGGGCGAAGACTATGCCATGCTTGGTGGTTTGGCGGCGGAAGAAGATTTAGAGGAGCCGGTGTTTCAAAGTATAAGAAAACGTATTCCATGGCTGGTGATTTTACTGTTTTTGGGACTAGGAGTCTCTGGGGTAGTGGGAATTTTTGAAAATGTAGTAGCGGAGCTTACATTAATTATGTCCTTTCAGTCATTGATTCTTGGAATGTCGGGAAACGTGGGAACTCAATCACTGGCAATTACAATCCGTGTTCTAATGGATGAAAATCTTTCTATGAAACAGAAAATATATCTGGCATGGAAGGAAATGAGAATCGGTTTTTCCAATGGACTGGTGCTTGGGATAATGGCATTTGTAATTGTTGGAGTTTATATATGTCTTGTAAAACAAAAAAGCGGCCTTTTTGCATTTGCCATATCTGGATGTATCGGAATGTCTCTTGTAACAGCAATGATGATTTCGGGATTTACAGGTGCCATGATACCAATTATCTTTAAAAGAATGAAAATAGATCCAGCTGTTGCCTCTGGGCCTTTGATTAGTACTATAAATGATTTAGTGGGAGTGGTAGTCTATTATGGACTTTCCTGGATATTCCTTATTAATATGCTGCATTTGAATGACCTTTAAAATGTGAGAGATTAACAAAATCCCTTGTAATCATAAAAAGATTGTATTATCATCAAAACAAAGGTAAAGAAAAAGGAGCGGAAGAGATTATGAAGAAGAAAGGTCGAATTAATACCACATATATGGTACAGCTGTCATTGCTGATTGCAATTGTAATACTTATGGCGTTTACTCCCATTGGCTATTTAAAAATCGGTCCTCTGGAAATGACATTAATTGTTGTCCCTGTGGCAATCGGTGCGGTAGTACTGGGACCGGCAGCTGGAGCAATATTAGGAGCAGTATTTGGAATAACCAGTTTTATCCAGTGCTTTGGAATGAGTCCTTTTGGAGCAGTGCTGTTAAGTATTAATCCGGTATACACGTTTATTGTATGCGTAGTATCAAGAACGTTAATGGGATGGTTTACAGGACTGATTTATGCAGGTTTACGAAAAAGTAAGAAGATAAGAAAAGCATCTGTTGCAATAGCAAACGTATGCTGTCCGCTGCTGAATACTCTGCTTTTTATGGGGACGTTAGTGTTGTTTTTCTATCAGACAGATTATATCCAGCGTTTAGTACAGGGATACGAGGCATCCAACGTGTTTGCTTTTGTAATATTGTTTGTAGGTATCAATGGACTGATAGAGGCATTGGTATGTTTTGCAGCAGGAACTGCTGTTTCAGAGATATTAATAAGAGTGGTAAAACAAACTTCATCAGGTGAAGATTAAGAAAAAAAGGTATTTGGGGCATTGTGATACCTACGGAGTGCTTTGCACTCCTATAAACATTCGAAATCCGCCCTATTCGGGCTACTTTCTCATGTTTTGCGGGTCCCAAACTCATGCTTTTTCATGCAAGCATGAAAAGCATGATCTTTTTCCCCTGGTATCCTATAATAGAAAAATAACCCTTTTTCTGTAGATTACAGAGAAGGGGTTATTATTGTAAAGAAATAAAAAATATGATATACTGAATCGTCAGGATAAACAAATGATGAGGAACATACATGGACAAGAGACGACAGGTAGTAACGGTACTGGCAGTATTCTTTTGTATGATGGTATGCGGCTGTGAGAAGAATCCCCAGCAATCTATACGGGACAAGGCGCAGCAGGCAGCTACGGAGATTCCCGTTTCAATAGACGAACAGAAGAATAATGCAGTGGAGGATTCCCAAAAAGAACGAATTAACGATTTGACAGATGCCATGGAACAGATTCTGGATAATGCAGAAAAAGATTTCATTGGCAGATACTTAGTGGACGAATCGTTTTTAATGTGGTTATCCAGGCAGTATGGGGATAACAGCATCTATCAGCTTGCAGATGCTGTGAAGGAAGACCAGCAGAGTGCAGAACGCTGGTATGAGATTACAGGGAAATCCATTCATGTGCTGTGGATAGAATATTGTGAGCACACAGGTTTTCAGAATTATATGCTTGAAAAAGTGTATTACAAGGAATGTGCTGATAAAGAACAGGTGGTACTAGATTTTACTGGAGATATCAATCTGGCAGAAGAGTGGACAACCACCAGATATCTGGATCAGCAGCCCGGCGGCATGGAAGACTGCATGTCAGATGCCTTGCTTTTGGAAATGCGCAGTGCAGATATTCTTATGATAAATAATGAATATACCTACAGTAAGAGGGGAACACCTCTTGTTGGAAAAACGTATACGTTCCGGGCGGATCCAAGTCGGATCAGTGCGCTGGAGACTTTGGGAGCCGACGTAGTATCGTTGGCAAATAATCATGTGTATGATTATGGAGAAGAAGCACTGGTAGATACACTGGAAACATTGGAGAATGCTGAAATTCCATATATGGGAGCCGGAAGGAATATTACGGATGCTATGAAGCCGGTGTCCTTTCTTGCTAATGGACGTAAGATAACCATTGTATCGGCAACCCAGATTGAGCGATCCACCAATTACACCAAAGAAGCAACAGACACCAGTCCCGGTGTACTAAAGACATTGAATTCGGACCGGTTTGTTTCGGTTATTGAGGAAGCCAGGCAGAAGAGTGATTATGTAATTGCCTTTGTCCATTGGGGAACAGAAGGAACCAATAATTACGGCAGTGATCAGGTGGAATTAAGAGCCAAATTTATTGATGCAGGGGCAGATGTAATTATCGGTGGGCACACTCATTGTCTGCAGGGCTTTGAATATTACAATGGAAAGCCTGTTATTTACAGTCTGGGAAACTTCTGGTTTAACAACAAAAAAATTGATACAGGGTTATCTCAGGTTGTCATTCATACAGACAGCAATGAGATTGATTTTCGCTTTTTACCCTGTATACAGCAGGAATGTGTTACCTCACTGGTGGAAGATGCATCGGAGAAGCAGCGCATACTGGACTTTATGCAGCAGATTTCTGCACCGGGAGTTACTGTGGACAGCCAGGGATATGTAAAAGAGACAGGGACACAATAGGATAGAGTGCCGTATTTAATACGGCTTCAATATAAACAAATTTAAATGGTAAGAGAAAGAGGAGAATATTATGAGCAAAAAACCTACCGTATTAATGATTCTGGATGGATTCGGATTAAATGAAAAGCATGAAGCTAATGCAGTTTATGAAGCAAAGACACCGAATATTGATGGATTAATGAAAGAATATCCATTTGTAAGAGGATATGCAAGCGGGCTTGCAGTAGGACTTCCAGATGGACAGATGGGAAATTCCGAAGTAGGACATCTGAATATGGGAGCAGGGAGAATCGTATATCAGGAGCTCACCAGAATTACAAAAGAAATTGCAGATGGAGATTTTTTCAAAAATGAAGCACTGCTGGCTGGTATGAAGAATGCCAAAGATAACAATTCCGCACTTCATTTATATGGACTGTTATCAGACGGTGGTGTACATAGCCATAATACACATTTATACGGACTGCTGGAAATGGCAAGAAGAGAAGGTCTTGAAAAAGTATATATACATTGTTTCCTGGATGGACGTGATACAGCGCCTACTTCCGGAAAAGGATTTATGGAAGAGCTGGAAAGTAAAATAAAGGAAATAGGGGTAGGCCAGATTGCTTCTGTAACCGGACGTTACTATGCAATGGACCGTGATAACCGATGGGATCGTGTGGAAAAAGCTTATAAAGCAATTGCAGAGGGAGAAGGAAAACGTGTGTCCAATGCCATAGAGGCAGTTGCAGATTCCTATAAAGAAGATATTTCTGATGAATTTGTGGTACCTACCGTAGTTGAAAAAGATGGAAAGCCAGTCGCTACTGTAAATGACAAAGATACTGTTATCTTCTTTAATTTCCGCCCGGATCGTGCAAGGGAAATTACAAGAGCTTTCTGTATGGATGAATTTGACGGATTTAGCAGAGGAGCGAGAAAGAATACAGCATATGTTTGCTTTACAGAATATGACGTAACAATTCCAAACAAGACAGTTGCCTTCCACAAAGTGGAATTGACCAATACCTTTGGAAAGTTCCTTGCAGATAACGGAAAGACACAGGCAAGAATTGCAGAAACTGAAAAATATGCTCATGTTACATTCTTCTTTAACGGGGGAGTGGAAGAACCAAATCAGGGAGAAGACAGAATTCTGGTAAGCTCACCAAAGGTAGCAACTTATGACCTGAAACCGGAAATGAGTGCATATGAAGTATGTGATAAGCTGGTAGATGCAATCAAAGCAGATAAATATGATGTAATTATGATTAACTTTGCAAATCCTGATATGGTAGGACATACCGGAGTAGAAGGAGCAGCTATTGCGGCAGTGGAAGCAGTAGATACTTGTGTTGGAAAGGCAGTCACAGCTTTGAAAGAAGTAGACGGAACTATGTTTATCTGTGCTGACCATGGAAATGCAGAGCAATTACTTGATTATAATACAGGTGAGAGATTTACAGCCCATACCACGAATCCAGTACCATTTATTCTGGTAAACTATGATTCTGCTTATACTTTAAAAGAAGGTGGATGTCTGGCAGATATTGCTCCAACCATGATTGAAATTATGGGAATGAAGCAGCCGGCAGAAATGACAGGAAAATCCTTATTGGTAAAAAAATAAAAAAATAAAAGTGCAAGTACCTTGATATGAGGACTTGCACTTTTTCTCAGCATTTTTTGGAAACATATTTGCGAATTTTAGTTAATACATCATCTTTAGGTGCAACCAGTTCGCAGCCATAAGCATAGTGTTCTTTATCGATAATGGTACAACGGATAATTTTTAGGGAAGTAGTAAAAGAATTACCATCTCCAAAATCCATGGATGCATCAAAGTGATACTGCAGGGGCAGGATACATTCGGAGATAAATCCAATACCATGTTCGGAAATATCTGTAACATCAATTGGAGCATCCAACTGATGAATTCCGCAAACGTTCTGCTTATACAGATCACAGATGCTAAGTGTAAGATACACCGGCGCTCTTTGGCTTCTTCTTTTTTCAATCATAATTGAAATAATCCTCCTCTAAAAGCTGACTGATGATGTTACATTATATAAAAATATTATACTAAAAGAAATGGTTCGTCAAGAGAAGGAAGATTGTGGGAACATTAGGACCTATGAAACATATTATAAGTACTGCTAATAAAACAACTAAATTATACAAAATATCTAAAGAAACGACAACAATTTTCTACAGATAGAAAAGGGGTATCTCACGTGAAATCCATTGACTTAAGGAAAGCCCCTGTATTATAATCAGAACGAGTGTTAAAAGATGTACTGAATAAAGTGCAATATCTGGAAAGTAAGAATGGAGGACAACAATGAGTATTCAGGAATTTAAGCCGGTAAAAGAGGGAAAAGTACGTGAGGTTTATGATAATGGAGATAATCTTATTATCGTGGCAACAGACAGAATTTCTGCCTTTGATGTTATTTTGAAAAACAACGTTACAAAAAAAGGAGCAATCCTAACACAGATGTCTAAATTTTGGTTTGATTTTACAAAGGACATTGTACCAAATCATCTGCTTTCAATAGATGTTGCTGATATGCCGGAATTTTTCAGAACTGAAAGATTTGACGGTAACAGTATGAAATGTAAGAAATTAGATATGCTTCCAATCGAATGCATTGTACGGGGATATATCACCGGAAGTGGCTGGGAGAGCTACAAGGAGAACGGAACTGTTTGTGGCATCAAGCTTCCAGAAGGGTTGAAAGAGTCTGATCAGTTACCGGAAGTAATTTATACTCCAACCACAAAAGCAGATATAGGTCTTCATGACGAACATATCACATTTGAAGAAAGTGTTGAAATTCTGGAAAAACAGTTTCCAGGAAAAGGAAAAGATTACGCACAGCAGATAAAAGAATGTACCATTAACTTATATGAAAAATGTGCAGAATATGCACGGGGTAAAGGTATTATCATTGCGGATACCAAATTTGAGTTTGGACTGGATGAGAATGGAAACGTAGTTCTGGGTGACGAAATGCTGACACCGGACAGCTCTCGTTTCTGGCCAGTAGAAGGATATGAACCTGGAAAATCCCAGCCTTCTTTTGACAAACAGTTTGTAAGAGACTGGTTGAAACAGAATCCGGATAGTGATTATTTATTGCCGGAGGAAGTGGTAAATAAAACCGTTGATAAATACAAAGAAGCTTATGAATTATTAACTGGTAAAAAATTTGCATAACAACAGAACTGGAGATATATATGAACAACAACGATTTAGATAAAAATGATCAGGGCGATGAACTGCACGAAGAATGCGGTGTCTTTGGGATATATGATTTTGATGGAAACGATGTAGCTTCCACCATATATTACGGATTATTTGCATTACAGCACAGAGGGCAGGAAAGTTGTGGTATTGCAGTAAGTGATACAAATGGTCCCAAGGGAAAGGTTAACTCTTATAAAGGAATGGGACTGGTAAATGAAATATTTACTGAGGAAAGCATCGAGGAAATGAGGGGAGATATCGGAGTAGGACATGTACGTTATTCCACAGCCGGATCCTCTACAAGAGAAAATGCACAGCCTCTGGTTTTAAACTATGTAAAAGGAACGCTGGCACTGGCTCATAATGGTAATCTGATTAATGCTACGGAGCTGCGCCATGATTTGGAGTATACAGGAGCCATTTTCCAGACGACAGTTGACTCAGAGGTGATTGCGTATCATATTGCAAGAGAGCGTTTGAAAAGCCAGACAGTAGAAGAGGCAGTAGGACGTGCGGTAAAGAAAATCAAAGGGGCTTTTTCTCTAGTGGTGATGAGTCCGCGGAAACTGATTGGAGCAAGAGACCCATTTGGTTTCAAACCTCTTTGTATTGGAAAACGTGACAATACCTATATCATGGCATCTGAAACATGTGCTCTTGAAACAGTAGGGGCAGAGTTTGTACGAGATGTCCTTCCCGGAGAAGTGGTAACAATTACACCGGAAGGAATTCAGTCAGATACAAGTCTTTGTATTCCAAAGGAGAAACAGGCAAGATGTATTTTTGAATATATCTATTTTGCAAGACCGGACAGCCGGATTGATGGAGTCAGTGTTTATGGTTCCAGAATCCAAGCAGGACGTTTTCTGGCGATAGATTCTCCAGTAGAAGCTGATTTAGTAGTGGGTGTACCAGAATCCGGAAATGCAGCAGCGCTTGGCTATGCTATGGAATCCGGAATACCTTATGGAACTGCTTTTGTGAAAAATAGTTATGTGGGACGTACCTTTATTAAACCGAAGCAGAGCAGCCGGGAATCTAGTGTAAGAATAAAATTAAATGTGCTGGAAGAGTCTGTAAAGGGAAAGCGTGTTATTATGATAGATGATTCTATCGTACGGGGAACCACTTCGGATCGTATTGTAAGAATGCTGAGGGAAGCAGGAGCCACAGAGGTTCATGTGAGAATTTCCTCACCGCCATTTTTATGGCCATGTTACTTTGGAACAGATATTCCAGAGCGGAAACAGCTTATAGCATATAACCGTACTATTGAGCAAATCGGTGACGTGATAGAGGCGGACAGCCTTGACTATCTTCGTATGGAACGTCTGGATGAAATTGCAGAAGGCATTCCGATTTGTAAAGGATGCTTTAACGGAAAGTATCCCATGGAACCGCCTGTGGAAGATATCAGAGGAGATTTTGAGCAATAAGCAGCGACGGTAGAAAAAAGGAGAATACTATGTCAACAGATAGATACAACAGCCCATTATCTGAACGTTATGCAAGTAAGGAAATGCAGTATATTTTTTCCCCGGATATGAAATTCCGTACATGGAGAAAATTGTGGATTGCTCTTGCAGAAACAGAAATGGAACTGGGATTAAGTGAAAATGGAACACCGGTTATTACCCAAGAGCAGATTGATGAGATGAAAAATCATGTAGATGATATCAACTATGATGTAGCAAAAGAAAGAGAAAAGCTGGTACGTCATGATGTTATGAGTCATGTATATGCCTATGGCCAGCAATGTCCTAAGGCGGCAGGAATTATTCATCTTGGAGCAACCTCCTGCTATGTTGGTGATAATACGGATATTATAGTAATGGATGAGGCATTGGATCTGGTTCATAATAAATTGGTTAATGTTATTGCAGAGCTTGCGAAGTTTGCAGATACCTATAAGGATTTGCCAACCCTGGCATTTACTCATTTTCAGCCTGCACAGCCTACGACGGTAGGAAAACGTGCAACTCTCTGGGCACAGGAATTTATTCTGGATTTAGAGGATTTGGAATATGTTCAGGACAGCCTGAAACTGTTAGGTTCTAAAGGAACTACCGGAACCCAGGCAAGTTTCCAGGAATTATTTGCAGGAGATCAGGAAACCATTGATAAGATTGATCCGATGATTGCAGAGAAGATGGGATTTGAAGAATGTTATGCAGTATCTGGACAGACTTATTCCAGAAAAGTAGATACCAGAGTGGCAAATGTATTGGCGGGAATTGCTGCCAGTGCACATAAGATGTCCAATGATATCCGTTTACTGCAGAACTTAAAGGAAATAGAAGAACCCTTTGAAAAGAATCAAATTGGTTCATCCGCTATGGCATATAAGAGAAATCCAATGCGCAGCGAACGTATTGCATCTCTGGCACGCTATGTAATGATTGATGCATTAAATCCGGCAATTACTTCTGCTACCCAGTGGTTTGAAAGAACCTTAGATGATTCTGCCAATAAACGTCTTTCTATTCCGGAAGGATTCTTGGCAATTGATGGGATTTTAGATTTATGTTTAAATGTGGTAGATGGATTAGTGGTATATGACAAGGTAATCCGTAAACATATGATGGCAGAGCTTCCATTTATGGCGACAGAAAATATTATGATGGATGCAGTAAAAAATGGCGGTAACCGTCAGGAAATGCATGAAAAGATTCGTGAGTTATCCATGGAAGCCGGCAAGAACGTAAAAGTAGAAGGAAAAGAGAATAATCTGTTAGAACTGATTGCAGCTGACCCGGTATTTAATCTGACACTGGAAGAACTGCAGGAATCTATGGATCCTTCTAAATATGTAGGACGTGCTCCGATTCAGGTGGAAAAATTCCTTCATAATGTAGTAAGTCCAATATTAGAAAAGAATAAAACAGTCCTTGGAATGACAGCAGAAATTAATGTATAAAAGCAGGGATGTTATGTAAGATTTGGTGAAGATGCCGCTCAATAGCTAATTATTAACTATTGGGCGGCATCTTCTTTTATAATAGGAATAGGGTGTCAAATGGTATTTTGCCCCTGGTATCATAATAGAAAAGACTTTGTTATTTATAGAATTATTTTCTCTGCATAATTTTCTCTTTTTGGCAAATAATGATAAAAAAGAAATAGTATAGAATGTGGAGTATGCCGGAAGGTGTGCGAAAGGAGAAAATTATGAGCTTTTGTTTAAAAATTACAGACGTACATGCAAGAGAGATTCTGGATTCCAGAGGAAATCCAACGGTAGAAGCTGAGGTCACGGTTCAGACCGTTACCACTGGAAAACATACAAAAGGAAGAGCTTGCGTGCCATCCGGAGCATCTACCGGACAGTTTGAAGCAGTAGAATTAAGGGATGGAGAGCCAAGGTATTTTGGTCTGGGAGTGAAAAAGGCAGTAAAGCATGTAAATGATAAGATTTCCAAAATTCTGGTGGGAAAAAATGCTTTAAATCAGGTGGAAATAGACCGGTGTCTTATTGCAGAAGATGGAACAGATGATAAGATTAATTTAGGTGCCAATGCTATGCTTAGTGTTTCACTGGCAACCGCAAGAGCGGCGGCGGATGCCATGGAATTACCCTTGTATCAGTATCTGGGCGGAACCAATGCAAAAAGACTGCCAGTTCCAATGATGAATATTTTAAATGGCGGGCGTCATGCCGATAATACTGTGGATTTTCAGGAATTTATGATTATGCCTGTAGGAGCAAAAGAATTTGAAGAAGCACTTCGTATGTGTGCAGAAGTATATCATAATCTAAAAAAAATCTGTGAAGAAAAAGGTCTTTCCACAGCAGTAGGAGATGAGGGCGGATTTGCCCCTGATTTGTCCGATACCTTTGCTGTTCTGGAACTTATTACGGAGGCAGTAGAGGCTTCCGGTTATGTTCCGGGCGAAGACTTTAAGATTGCGCTGGATGCAGCGGCCAGTGAACTTTATAATGAAAAGACAGGAATGTACCATTTTCCAGGCGAGTCCGAAATAAAAGGGGAAGAGGTCGTAAGGAACACTCAGGACATGATTGTGTATTATGAAAAATTGATTGAAAAATTCCCCATTATTTCCATAGAAGACGGATTGTCAGAAGAAGATTGGGATGGATGGAAGGCGCTTACCAAACGTATTGGAGAACGGGTACAGCTGGTGGGGGATGATTTATTTGTTACCAATACCAAACGCTTGGATCTGGGAATCAAAATGAAGGCAGCCAATGCGATTCTGATAAAGGTAAATCAGATTGGAACATTGACAGAATCAATGGAAGCCATAGAGCTGGCTCATAAAAATGGATATCGGGCAGTAATTTCTCATCGCTCCGGAGAAACGGAAGACACATTTATTGCAGATTTGGCAGTGGCAGTTAACGGAGGACAGATAAAGACAGGTGCACCATGCCGGGGAGAACGTACTGCAAAATACAATCAGCTTCTTAGAATAGAAGAACAGCTGGGGTGCGTGGCAGAATATAAAAATCCTTTTGACAAATTTTAATAGTTTTGGAAAAATAAGTTGAAAATCACCTATTCCTATGGTACAATGTCTTAAGTTATGAGTATGGAGACAACCTCAGGAGGTGTTTAACAAGTGGCAGTATTAAAAACAATTTTGACAATCGTATTTATTATAATCAGTATGGCACTGATCGTGATCGTTTTAATGCAGGAAGGCAAACAGACCGGGCTTGGAGCAATTGCGGGAAGTTCTGAGACATACTGGAGCAAGAACAAGGGCCGTTCCATGGAAGGCATTATGGTGAAAGTCACCAAAGTGTTGGTGGGCCTGTTTTTGGTGATTGCAGCAGTATTAAATATCGGAAGTTTTTAAACACAAAAGACTGTCGGACTCCGACAGTCTTCTTTATTAAT
>CAZUKR010000006.1:0-53532 GCA_964620885.1 uncultured Eubacterium sp. | reverse complement strand
CTACATAGCTTTCCATTTTAGAATGGAAGTTCTTTGTATCAGAAATCATTTCCATTGTAGATTTGACAATGCTCGTTCCGTCTAAAAGAGATGAAAATTCTTCTGTTGATTTATAACTAATTTCATCCATGGAATTTTTTATTGTTTCACTTGTATTACCTAATTCAGATTCAATCTTTTCCATTAAGCTATCGAAATTCTGGCTCATGGAATCGATAATTTCCTGGATATTTTCGTCAAAATCACTTTGTAAGTCAGACAACATATCCTTTGTATCTGAAATGAACTTATCATACTGTGTGTCTTTTAAATCTCTTTCCGCGTCGGCAAGAGATACATTAAGAGACTGCACTTTTGCCCTTGTTTCTTCGGATGCATCTCCGGCATATGCTTCTAATTGTTTACGGATAGTAGAAATCTCTTTTGCCTTATCTGCAATGTTATTCTGATAATCATATGCATTTTTCTCTGCATCCAGCAAATCTTCATATTCACTGATTAAATCTGAAATTTTATTAGATAATGCATCATACCCCTGGCTATAAAGTTCAATAATGGCATACTTTTCATCCTGGGCACCTGAGGCCGCTTCCTGATAGGAGGCTATAAGTTCCTGCTTTCTTTCTAATAGTGTTTTATCAAATGGAGATTTTGCAAGTTCTTGTTCAATTTTGTTTATTTCATTTTCATAGTCTTTTGCTTGCTGTAGATATGTAGTATATTTTGATGCATGAAGGGTCGCCACAGCATTACCTCTGTCAGTAAGACCACCTGTATCATCACTGGCTAAGTCTTCACGAGAAAGCTCGTTTATCATAAAATCTAATTCAGAAGTAATATTTTTAATGTGATTTTCCAGGTAATCAAAATTATCCCATTTAATCTGGCGTATTTGATTCTCGTATTCTACAAGTAATTTATTAGATTCGTCCATGGCATTTGTAACGTCATCAATTTGTTGGCAAAGTTGATACCATTCATCAGAATATTTTTTAATAGAACCGTTTTTGACAGAACCAGTAAGTGAACTTATTAATTTCTGTTTTTCTTCTTTTAGAGATGTATTATTTTTCTTTTCATTGGAAATCAACTTGCCATAATATTTCGTACTGACCTGATGTCCTTTTGCAGAACTCAAATCTATAGCATTATTAATTTTAGTTGCTTTCTGATCATATACGCCTTGACGATTAGAATAATATGTTTCAATATTGGATTGCTTTTGAGAAGCCTTATCAGCCTTGTCCTGTACAGACTCTTGTTTATATAAATCGGCAGTAGCCTTATCCATTTGATAGGCAGCTACATAAGCATTATACTGTATGCATTTTTGATAAAATGAATTGTTGTCATCCAACTTGGAGGCAGCCAAAAGAAGTGAAGCAGGAATCTCCTCTTTTTTTTTTATACAGGATTTCACATCCTTTAAAAGAGACTTATTTTGTTTCGTGGACTTTACCTTATTAATTGCCTTACCAGAGGAGGCGATACCGGATTTATCAGCCTTTACAGCAGAATTATAGGTGGTTTGTCTTTTGTTGATATTTTTGACTTCTTCATTTATATACTTGTTCTGAGTTTTGTAATTGGAAGAATTTTCAATTTTTGCTTTCCATAAGTCATCTGCGGAGTCATAAGTCTCTATCTTAGCCTTTGCTTTTGTTCCTGCTAATTCGGCAAGTGCCTGTGCATTTTCGGTAATAGACTTAGTAAGGTCCTGGATAGATTCATTGCTGGAATCAATTTCCTTTTTATATTCAAGCCACTTTTCAGAATTTTTTGTAACAGTTTTCTGCAGGCTCTTATAGTGTTTTATCTGCTCATTGATATACTTAATCTGAGTGCGATTATTTTTGTTCAGGTTAGTATAATCGCCGGAGGAGGCATAGCTGCCGAAAGCCTCTTTTAAATCAATTTTATTTTCAATACGACTATTGGTGGATTTTACCTTCGATGCAAGTTTGTCGTATTTCGTAATGAGCAGTTCAATTTTAGACTGTGTCATTTCAGTCTGGGTATTCTTTAGCTCCTCAACTTTATCTTTGCAGTCCTTTGCTTTTTCATACCATTCTTGATAATCTCTAATACGCTGCTTTAATCCATCATCTGTAATATCTGCAATATTCAGACTGCCGTTTTGAACCTGGTCTGCCCAATAGCCTTCAAGACCTACGGTATTTGCACGAGCCATATAGGCATCATAGGCAGAGGCTTGTGCGTTAATTTGAGAAGATATATTTTTTAAAGCGGAAGAGTATGATTTTGTTCTGGAAGTAAAGGAAGAAAAGGTGTTCTCCCCTTTGTGTTTTAATTTATCAAAAGAATCCGATAGTTTATTTAATAATCTTTCAATAAAATTAAATTTTTCTATGGTAACATTTGCTGTCTGTTCAGGTGAAGAACCAGAGCTATTTGAATTTTTTCCACTATAATTACCAGCTAATCCACTAGGGGATGTTGTGTTCAACACGCTATTTATTTCAGATTGTGCATCTTTCAAAATGTCCATGGTGCTTTTTTGACCAGGGACTATATTCTCTTTATAAATATACTTTTTAGTATGGATATCGTATTGATCCACTTTCAACCCATTTTTGGCATTTTGAAAAGCAATTAAAGAGCTGGTGGCACCACCAAGATATTTTACAAGTGATATAATATTAGAAATATCACCATTTGTAGTAAGGGTTGTACCGTTTGCTAACTGTTTTTGTAGTGCGTATCTTGCAATACATAGTGCTGTAGCATTTGTTACTTGACCTTCTGTTACTAATTGATTTATTTCTTCACCAGTAGCATAAGATAGATTGCTTGATTCCAATGCGGCTATCTGTTTCTGCGTATTTAAGTGCTCCATAACAATAGTATTTGCATTAGCAATACCATTTTGTTCCAAAAATTTAACAATAAGGCCTGCCGTGTCGTCAGTCAAATTATTTAAGCAACCGGAAGTATGTATGAACTGTGTAGATAAACCATTGAATGCATTGTCTACATCATTAGCTGTAGAGTCAGCGGAAGTAAGAACTTTAATGAAACTATCGATATCTATACCTTCCATATCTTTAAACGCATTTACAACGCCAAGCATAGAATCAGCTGTTATATTATCTTTCCCACCTTCTAGGAACTCATTATATGCCGAGTTTATTTTATCAAATTTACCAGACATATTATCCAAGGAGGATAACGGATCAAATTTCTTAGCAGAATCAGCTGCATTGTCAATAGCACCAATCAGATTTTCGACTTTTTCACGGGTTCCTTCGTCTACATCTGCTCCATCTAAAATACCTTCCAAGAGAGTGTGTAATTCTTCAAGGTTAGAATCCATAAGTTCGCTTATCTGAATTTTTAAGTTATCTACAGAATCACCAGTAATACCAAACTCTTGTGCCAAATCTATTAAATCAGAATCTGTATAAGTTCCATTGTTTAATAATTGCAAATATTTTTCAAGGTTGGCTTGCTTTTGCTGATAAAGGTCAATATCGTCGTTTACTACAGAGTCAGTCGTAATATCGCCATTTTCATCTTTACTAGTAGAAGTGGCAGTGTTTAGAAATCCCTGAACGGTAGATATTACAATCGGTTCTTGGCTTTCTACATCAGCGAGAGCGCTGATACTATTGCAAAAAGCTTCCGCCTTTGATTTGGCATCCCCCAATATAATATCGCTGTTAGAAATTGCATTATTAAGATTGCTATATCCTTCTAATACTTCTGGGGACAAAGTGCCTGCTTTTTCCATTTCAATAAGTTCATCTTGAGTTTTTTCAATGCCTTTTGTGTTGAAAATATCTGACATTTGAATGGAATTCCAATCTTGCGGGTTCGTGTACTCATAAATGAGCTTTATAATATCTGAGAGTTCTTTATAAGTGGATAAGGTATCGGATTCATCTGAAGTTAATTCTTTACCATCCTTTTGTTTTTTTGAAACTCTATTGAATTCATCTTGCAATGCACTTTTGTGTGCTTCTAAATCAGATAAATTTGTGCCCAATAGTACATCATCCCTTAGGTATGAAATATGATCAAAGTAATCTTGATAATCTTCTTCTAACCATTTGATTTCATCTTGGGACAAACCTTCCGTATTTGAAAGTTTTTGTTTTGTCTCATCAAGTAATTGATTAAATTTCACATATTCTGAAATATTGCCTACAACATCATTTTCATCACTGGTGACGGATGTGTTGCCGGATATTTCCATTTGATCTAATCTCTCATTTACGTTATCTTTGGATATTTCATTATCTCCAAATTGGGTATTATATGATTCAACAGTATCATTGGCTGCTTCTTTACTCATTTTTTGTGTTTCGTGTTCTTTGATATTTTGTTGAGTAAGAAGTTCTTTTGTAATTGCCTGCAAGTTTTCTAATTCATTTTGCTCAGCATAAGTTAGGCTGCCTTTTGCCTGGAGCTCTTTTATTCTTTTGTTGTGTTCATCTAATTGAGAGGTAATATTGTTCAATTCAGATTTTGTTTCTTCATAAGAAGAAAGAGACTCATTCATTTTCTCATTTGCATTTTCAACACGGTGAACCCAATTATCAATAGCTGTTGCGGCTAGTTCAATCCCTTTTGAGATTAACGTGAATACAATCATGTTTCCAGCAGCAGATGCAGCCTTGAGGGCAAATGATTGAGCTTTAGCAGCAAGTGTAGATGTCTTTTGGGCGGCGGTCAATGATTCAGTAGAAACAACTGCACCATTTGCAGATTCCATAAGTGCGGTAGTAGCTTTATTAGTGCCTTGACTTGCAGAAGCTAAAGCCTTTTGTGCATTTACTCCAGTTTTAATGTCTTGATTATATTTAGTGATTGTATCTGTATCGATAGTTGGGGTATTAAAAAATGTATCTTTAAATCCATTTGTTTTTATATTATTTGATATATCGCCAAAATCCTGGAAAGACAATCCAAATATCTCAATAGATTTTGCTGTTCCTGTTATTTCATCATTTAATGTTCTGAATATCAGACTTGGATTTACTAATACTAGTAATTTTTCTATTAAATCCTATCTTACGATATGCTATGGGAATAATAGAAGAGTAGTAGAACTCTTTTTGGTTTTTACCTAGTCACAGGCAAGTTTTCCTTCTTGGTTTGGACTGTCTATTACAAGCCTTTCGACTCAAAATCGTTTACAGTCTCTGAACACTTCCATATCTGAAAATCAGACTTAGGGTTTCCGTTGCTGATTGTGGGTTTAGTCCTCCAACAGACCTGTCACTTAGAGTTATTCATATGACCAATCACCTGTTTTCATGCCATTACTGACACCCTTTCGGGTCACACATTCACGCCCGCCATTTCTAGCCACGTTGTAGTAGGTGATACTATATATACCATATATTTTCTTTCTTCCCAGCACTGAGAGATAGCAGCTCTCAATTACGATTTATTTTATAGAACCACGTAAGCTGACTAGACTTACACATCCCTACCTTTGAAAAAATCTTAGGCATGGAGGGCATATTCATTACAATAAACAATGAATGTGAGACTCTCTTTGAGCCTACCAAGGTTCTGTGTATCTACAAGAGTATCAATGTCAAATCTTTTATCTGAAGACTCTGAAAGAGTTGTGCCCAGATTTTCAAATTCTCCCCTTGTTAATGCAGCGGTTCTACTCAATCCAACAAGGTATGAATTAACGTTCTGTAATTCTGAAATAGATGCTCCCGTTTTATGTAATCCGTTCATGATAAGATTGAACGCAGGAAGCAGTTGAGAAACGGTGCCCGCTATATTTGCCTGCAATTGTTGTGTATCACTGACAATTTGATTTATATTGTTTTGTATTGCACTGTCATTGATTTTTATCTCAATTCCAGTTACTTTTTTTAGTTCAGTTTCAAGTTCAGGAACAATCTCTTTTATATTTTGTAGAAGTTCGTCCTTATTTAAATCGGCACGCAGGAGTATTGGATATTTATCCACTACGTTTTGAATCTTCTCAATGTCGGATTTTCCAATATTGCTTGAATCCAGAACTGTTTTAAGTAATAGATTAGAGTCTTTTGCCATTTGATTCTCCTTTCATTATTTTGCAGCCTGTTCATGGGCCAAACGGGAGATTTCAAGAATAAGTTTTTCTTGTAACTCGGCAGAAGGAGTGTCCTTTAAGGCAGAGTAAATTCTGTTAATCAGCAAAATAATATCTTTCTTTTCCTGAACCAGGGTGGCTGCATATGTGTATAAGAGTAATTTCAGTTCGATTTCTTTTTGTTTCATTTTAAAGTATTTTATCATTTATATATTCCTCCGTCTTGGCTATATATAGAAGAGGATGCCGGAAAATTCAATAGTTCAATTTCCCGGCATCCTCGTTAAATTAGAATCCTGTTTTTAATTTTTCTTTATAAGACTGATTGATAATTTCCATAGACAGTTCAACCTCTCCGTTGGTCAATCCATTTTCTTCAATAAACGTTTCATATTTTTCATACATATGTAAGCAATGTTTATAACTATCTTTATTGCAGGGTTTTCCTTCTGAAATTTTTGCAGCAAAGTTAATTATTTCCCAACGGATATCATCAACGGATTTATCGATAAACATAGCGGTTAACTTCTCTAAATCTTCTCTTATCATATCATCATGCCGAATAGATTGTCTGACATCTTCATCACGTTTGCGCTGCAATGCTTTTAAATTTTGAGCTGTTGCAATTAGCAATTCATGATCTTCACGTTTATTTTGCATCCATTTGAATTCTATTCCGCATTTATCGAAGAACCATTCTAGTGCTGACACTATGGATCTCATTCCAATGATTACAATAAATACACTAAGAAATAGAGAAGGGAAATCCAGTCTGAATAATTCTATAACTGCATCCATTCATATTGCACCGTACCTTTCTAGGAAATCAGGGATTTGAATGTTCGAATTCCAGCAATTCCATCTTCAGTTAATCCATGAAAATTCTGGTATCGGCGTACTGCTGTATCTAAGTTACTTCCAAATATTCCGGGGCATTCCACACCGGCGGGATTGTAATTTTTCAGCATAAGCAATATTTCTAAGGATGTGACCAGATATCCCTTCTGGCCTTTGCGTATACTTTTTCCTTTCATGGCATCTCTGGTCATTCTTCCGGCGATACCATCCACCTTTAGTCCTGAATTGTAATCTTTATTTAGTCCTGTCTGCCATGCCATAATTCCCGCTTTTATAGTATTTCGTCCGCGAATGCCGTCTACTGTAATATTTGCATTAGTAAAGTTATTTATATGAAACTGCCCGGCAGTGATTAAGGATTGTTTTGATGAAGTGGAAGCAGCAGGAACAGCAGGAGCAGCAGGGGGAGTATTCCAAGTAGAGACAAATTTATCGGGTGTGCCATATTGTGCTTTTAACTGCTTTGTTGTGCTTCCCCAGTCAGGGAGATAGAGGTGGGGCCTGTCTTTTATACTTACCCAATCTCCACCCCATGCTAATCCAATGGATTTTGCAAGTTTGCTGACATCGGTAAAAAATAAAAGGTCATCAAATTCATGACCCTTTTCATTTTTGAAAAAGTCAAAAGCAATTCCCCATTGGTGCTGCGAGTTGTAGAAACTTCCTCTGGCATTTGTAACAATGTTTCCAGACTGTGTCCTGCCTTGCGCATATAGGGCATCCTGTTCGACAACAGTTCTAAAACATTCACCAATACCTATATTTAAGCCGTTTTTGGAACATAAGTTTTTTAGTTGTTTGATTTTTTCTTGTAAATCTGGATGCAAAGCATTAATATCTCTTGCCATAATAATTCCTTTATCTATGAAAAACGTCTTTTTTGACGTAAGGTTATAGTTAGCGTGTTTTTATTTTTTTTAACAAAGCATCTACCTCACTAAATAGCAGTTCTCCTGATTTGAGTGCATCTGTAATTTCCTGTGCCTTTTGGCTTGCAATGGTAATATTTCTGTTTTTATAAACATTATATAGTGTAGCTGTAGTAAGAAAGAGTGTAGATATGATTTCTGAAATTTCGTTGTCTGAAAAAGGAAGAGTGTTCATACCAAGCATTTGTAAAACAGCATTTACCAGTGCAACAATAAGTATTAAGATGCCTGCTGCAGATTCAGCAGTGACGCCTTTCAAATTTATTTTTTTCATAATTGTCACCTTTTTTAGCGATATAATGTTTTAGAATAGGGGTGTCGGGAAATAAAGTCATTGAATTTCCCAACAACCCCATTCAAGTATTAAGCGATGGACACTTTAATAATATCTTTGGTGTTTTCGTATGCAACATTGATTAATGTATCACCAGCAGCAGCACCGGTTACAGTACCGTCAGCCACAGTTGCAATAGAAGGATCCTCAGAAGTAATAGTACAATCAGCAGTATCAATTCCAACGTTACTATATAAGCCGCCTTTAATACCTACAATTGTAATTGCCTTTGATTCGCCAACTGCTAAATTCATAACAGCAGGTGTTGCTGCAATATCAGAAACAGAAATAGCGGATTCCGCAGATGGGATTTCTGTAAGGTATGCATATACAGCCCCGTCAGAGCAGTTTACACCTTCTACAGCCAGTGCATCACCATCCAATTTTGTTGTAGTATTTCCACTTGCTTCCAGAGTAATATCAAAGGTACCGGATAACTGGAAGGATGGTACATTAATCTGTACTTCTCCAACTTTTCCTTTTAAATTGTTGTGCTTATCTGCGGTTAAAATCAATTCTCCCACCATAGGGGTAGATTCAGCGTCGATCGTAACCCGTTTTACGGCTGCATTATATTTATATGTAGCCCGTACGGTATCGTCTTCACTGCCAACGGTAATTGTAGAATCAACTGGAGTTACCTCTACAGTAGAACCATCTGATTTTTCTACAAATACGCTGCCGGATGGAGCTTTTGCAAGAGTTCCCACACCGTTTTTCAATGTTACACTTTCAGCAACAGCAAATACGTCTTCCAGTCCTTCAAAAATATTGGAGCCGACATTTGCAGCGATATACGCTAAATTCCATTCAGCCATTTCAATAGAAGGAGTTAATTTTCTTCCATATTTGTACTTGTAAAGGGTTTTATTTCCCTTACCTCCAGTAATTTCCTGATCTTCCATAGATACAGAAATACTGGTGTTTAAAGAAGTAGTTCCTGTGAATGCTAATGCGCCGTTAACCATAAAAGCAACATCCGCTGTTGATACTAAAAAGTTTTTTGAATTTTTTGCCATTTTAAAATTCCTCTCTTTCTAAAATTAATTAATATATGAAAAATAAGAAGCAGATCCTAATGGATTTTGCTTCTTAATTCTTCCTCATTTGCCTTGAGATTCTCATATTTATCTGTTATCTCAATACTGGTCATCCAATGCTGGATAGGTTCGTTGAAAGTTACCATACCACTCAGTTGGGCAGTACGGAAGGATTGATAATCCTCGTGTTTATTAATACGTTTTATATACCGCCAGAACTTTCGTATTGTCAGATTTTCAACGTATTCTTCTGAAACTTTTAATTTAATAATTAATGAATCAATATAATCTTCGATATCCGCCTTTTCTTTGTTTTTTTTAGCTTCAAATTCACTGGCCTTTTCCAAAGCCATTACGGTGTCTATATTCATAAATTCTTCTATATCAAAGTCGATATCGTTTTGAAGCATAATTATTTTTCTGAGCTCATCGAATATCTCATTCGTAATAGGAATGTCATTGATCGAAAAGTCCAGAGATGAAGTATCATACTTTATTACAGAGTCCTTACCACATACAATCTGAAAAATAGTTATAATAAAATTATAATATAGTGGTAATAGAGGGAGATTATATTGTTGGGAAATATCATGATGGGTACATGCATATTTTATGAAATCCAGGTATTCCATTTTAATTAGCTCTTTATCCTGGAAGATGGAATCCTTCCTCAAAGTCAAAGCCATCTGACATTGCTGAAAATGGATAATATCTTTCATTTTTACTGGATAAAGAGTAATGTTATCATTATAGATAATCTCTTTATTAAACAGTAAATAGGGATATAACATCTGCTGGTTAATTTCGATTGTTATCACCACCATCATTAAAATTAGTAATCCGGTATTTCAGACATTTGCCATAATATTTCGTACCTGGGTTATACATAGTGATATGTTCTGTTTCCGCAGGCTGGACTTCACCAATTCCCTCTAGTTGATTCGTACCATTTAAGATTCTGTCTACAATATCACACAGTATGTCTATACGGTTTCCATAAGTGCCGGCAAAGTATCCCATATTCTTTACCTGTTCTACGGTAGGCACAGAACTGTCTGTCAGACGTACCAGGTTTTTGCTGGTAAAAATATAAATGTAAAGATCAAAGTCTGCATATATATTTTGTCTGATACGATCAATGCCTGTTTCAACAATAAGAAATGTTTTTTCTTGTGTTGTGGTATCGTCTATGAAGTCATAATCAAAAATATGTTCTTCATATTTGTCTGGGGGTGGATTTAAAAGTTTAATAAAATCCGCATTGCTTAGTAGCAGGTTGATTATTTGATTTTTGTATTTAGATGAAACATATAAATTTGCCATACATCACCTCCTGAAAAATTTGAGGTTGTCCGGAAATTAAGCCAATAATTAGAAAATGAATTTCGGGATAACCTCATGTATTTATTATATACACTACTAGAAAATGATTTTTTTGAAGGAAAAATGCCGGTAACCCAGTGGAATCAAGGCTTGTATAAGTTTTCTATTTTATGACGACTTTGCACTTCTCCTGTATTTAAGAGAAGCATTCGACCAGTTTTCCTTGGTAATCTGTTCTGCACATTGGGGGCAGTACATTTTTTTATTGCATGTATGCTTTATTGGTTTCCCGCATCTTTTACATTGTTTATAGCCCTTTTTAAAGTTTCCAATGTACTGGTTACCGATACTTTCAAATTCTGTAACCTTATATAGAATATCTCCGGAAGGATCCAAATGAACTTTTATATTGAGATTATCGATTTTTTTACTAAGGGCAATGTATTCCATTTCTACCAGCTCTCTAATTAAGGAAGCTTTCTTGTCTGTAACCAAAGTTAAATTTGCAAGCTTAAAGGTTTCAGCCAATCCTTTCAAATCTTTTTTGTTAATCCAGCCATCGCAATCCATATATCTTGCAGCAGCATATAAGGTAAACAGGAGTTTTCTCTGGCGATCCGTCTTACATGTTTGTACATATTGTAATTCGTTTTCATATATTGGTATATATTCACGTTCCTTTAAGTGCCAATCCATATCTCCGGCAGAAAGGCTTTTGCAAATGCTGGTAATTTTGTTGTGCCATTTATATTCTTGATATTCCATAGAGTCAAAATCAAAAGAACGCATTTTCTCTTTTACCAGATTAATAAAATCCTCCAATATAAAATCAGGAGCGTAGTAGTATTTTGCAATTAAAACGATTAAATAACCTTTTGATAAATCCTTAGGTTTACTTTTGGTTCGCAATACATCTTCTATATATTTTTTTTCATTTAGTATAAACAAATTAATTTAATTCCTCCAATCTTCTTATAATCAAATGTCCGATACAATCCCAGCAGAATTGCCGGTTTCCCTTTGAGGCATAGCACATATCAAGTATAATGTTTAGACGTTCCTCATCATTGGGACATATCTCCATCGCCTTATGAGAAAAAGTTTTTTGCATATGTAAACGTTCCTGCCGGACCTTTCCTTTATCATGTGATTGGTGCCCGGTCTTATATTCTTTGACACATTCAGTATAGTATTGTTCCAGCTGGCGAAGCTCTGTTCTATGTTTTTCCGTACAGCGTCGTTTGACTTTTAACTTATTATAATCAAAAGCTGAGTTCCTTTTAAGCTGGGATTTGCAATCAGATAATTGGGATTCAATATAGCTGCAAATCTTATTCATGGAGCAATCCCCCAATCCCACCGGCATTTTAAATTCATACCAAAACAAAAAGTCTTCCTGTTCACTTGTTAAATCTTTTTTATTAGATAATTCGTTTATGGTACATCCATATACTGTTTTACACTTGGTATCACTGGATTTTATATAATTTTTATACTGTTTTTTGATTTCATCATATACATAAATCATAAAATAAGGTTTCCGGTATGCACAGATGGATTGCAGGTAGCGGTCATCTTTACAGGCGGGCATATGATACCAATAGGAAGGCATTGGTTTTGCTACAATACCTTTGATTTTATCCAGTTCATTCTGCTGATAGAGCTGCCCGCAGGCAATCCGGTACTCTAACTCCTTATATTCTTTAGAGGTTTTGTCAAAGTGTGATTGTACCTCCATCATAGAGGTAACATAGTTTGTAATGGTACCCACCTGATTCCCCATGGCATTTTTATTTGTCTGCTTTATATTTTTTTCGTCTACAATAACCTTTGAGGTATTTCTCTGGACACATTCAATGGCAGGCAGTTCTCTATGGCGCAGTTTTAAAATTCTATTATTGGTGGAAAATAGAATATCACTGTCCCAATCGCAGCCGTTTTCTGCAATGCAGAAGGAATCCCAGGCATTAATAATCATGATGGAATCCATATATTGATACCAGTACTGACAGTCATCCGAAGAATTTATGGCACATTTGCGGATGTTGTTGTGGCTTGTCATGGGGCTTCTGAATATAACCACCTCTTCTTCCAGTCTATCAATCCAAAATTTTGAATAACATTCACCAGCGTTTAACAGACCTGTAACTTCTAATTCACAGACAGACTGCATAAGGGCAAAGGGATCTCCGCTTGCAATCTGGTAATTGCCCGTTACCATTAATTTTCCGATTTTTGCATCATTTATTTTTTTCTTAATTAAATAATGTACAGCATCAATCACATAGGGGTCCCCAATCATATATTCATTTGTGTATAATGCCTTTTGCCAGGAAGCAGGAAGATTATCCTCTGTAAGCCCCAGGAACTTAATAGTAGAAGAGTAATCCCCACACATAGATTCTTTTAAATGTTTTATAGTGGGGGCGCATAGTTCTTCAATATCCTCATTGGTAAAATCATAGGATTGTAAATATTGGTAATTCAGTTCCCGTGTTTCTTCCAGAGTTTTAGGAGAGATTTTAGTGACAGAGAATCCGTATCCACAATCGCTATAAGCAGAAATATAATGCTCTATATTGTCGTAGGCTTCCCATAATTTGAGAGAAGACTCTGTTAGAATCATTTCACACTTACGAATGTCCTGAAGATTTCCCCAGATATCCTTAATAAAATAATTGCCGTTATTATATGTTTCAATAAATTCAAGAATTGGAAAAGGATACAGCATACCCTTTAACCACGCATTTCTGAGACAAACGCCGCTGGGAGTATAATCAAGATGAAGGGACTGTCCAATTCTTTCCATATATTCAATCGTGCATAAATTAAATCCATCCGATACGTTATTTTCTAATGCTTTATTTTTGATTTGCTCTATGTGGGGCTGATCAGAGGTTTCACTGTCATCTAATGAAATGACATCTGCAAAATATGGTGTGATACAATCCTTCACAACTAAAATTCCCTTTGGATTGATAATAGGTTGTGAGGCCGAACAGGTTAATGCTTTATATGCCTCATATTTTGCAGGCACTAGTTTGAATTCTTTATTTCGTTTACATTCACATAAATTATTTAATGTATCTGCATAGTTAGAATTACAGAACAATAGGGTATTACTTTTTAAACCGCCGGTTGTTCCCACAAATCTACGGTAATTAATACCGTTTACGGTAATTCCTTTTTGAGAAGTGGCTCGTATAAAATCAGTTTTACGTTCTATAACGACCTGTATAAATAGTTGGGAAAAATCAATTTTTGAGGTTTCCTTATTTAATATCTTATCTGAAATTATTCGAAACAACTGTGATTCAAATAGTGGTATCATCTCTTGAAACTTAAATGCTTCTTCTTTTGAAATATGTAAGTTCCAATTAGAATATTTAAGTTTGTTTGTTCCAATTTTTAAAATTTCATATTGAGGTATGCGAATTCCGGCCATTTATTCTCCTTTGTGTTCTGAGCTCTGTGTTGATTTGAAGCTGCTTATCGAATTTCAATGAGCTTGCAATTGTATTAATGTGCGATGCGGGAATACAATCCTGAGTTGAAAAATGAAGATTTTCAATACGCCCGCAATAGCTTTTATGAAATTCCTCCCTAGTTGAAATGTGTGAATAATGGTTTGTTATTATCATGAGTGATTAAATACTCCTTTCTTCAAAATGTTTTAGTAGCTGTCCTTAACTTGCAATTGCATACTGTATATTTCTCTAAAAATATTTTTTGAAAGTGGTTTAAAACAACAAAAAAGAACAAATGTTCGAATGAAGGTTGACCACGAACACTTGTTCTGATATACTCCATATTATAAATAATGAAATGTAAAATATTTCCAGGGGGATGAGATGAAAAGAAGATTATTAGAAAAGTACTATGCTGAAAATGCAAAAGAATTACGCAGGGTAGTTGATAAAATCCTATGTAAATTCGGAGGTATTACACAAAAAGACTATGATGATTTTTACAGTTTAGCAAATGAAGTATTTGTAGATGTTATAGAAAGATATAATAATACGCAAAGTTTTGAGGGATTTTTATATTCCTGTCTTTCTAATAAGTTAAAAACAGAAATTACAAGGAGGAATAGAATAAAACGTCAGTCCGATAGAAATACAATATCCTTGAATACACCAATCGGCGAAGAGGGGGGAATAACTCTTGCGGAACTATTAGTATCTGATTTTGATATGGAAAGAGAATTAGATGAAAGAAGTGCATGTTATATGGAAGAGAAGATAGAAAAATATATGTGTAGTCTTTCAAATATCCAACGTCAGATTTTAAAACTTAAAATAAGTGGATTACATAAAGTAGAGATAATAAAACAACTAAAGATAACAGAAAAAATATACAATGATAATTTTACGCAGATAAAATCATACGATAAGACAATCGTTTTATTTGAAAAAGTTTGTCTTACAGATATGAGAAATGAGGGGGAAAAGACAGTGGTTATACAACAGACATCTGAAATTAGTAAGAACACAAATTATTCAATACTTTCCTATATTAAGAAATTGGAAAAATTCTCAATTCGGGGAGACCATCCGTTACAAAGGAATTCCAATCAATGGAATAACCTGCAAAGACATAATCTTATTACAACAGTCTTAAACGGCTTTCCGATTCCCGAAGTTATTCTGGCAGAGCAGGTGAAGGTATACGGTATAGAAAACTGGCTGATTGACGGAAAACAAAGACTTACGAATCTTTCAGATTATAGAAAGGATATATTTCGGGTTGGAAAAAATGCGGAGAGATCTGTTATTAAATATCAGGTGGCTCTTAAAGATGAAAATGAGAACATTGTATTAGATAAAACCGGATTTCCCAAATATGAAAGCAAAGAATTTGATGTAAAGGGAAGATGTTATTCCGAATTACCGGAAGAGTTACAGGAAAAATTTGATGATTATACCATATCAGCTGTGCAGTATTTGAATTGTGCTAATGAAGATATTGAATATCACATTAGGCGGTATAATGCTGCCAGGCCTATGTCAGCGGCACAGAAGGGGATTACTCATTTAGGGGAAGAATATGCAAGTGTTGTGAAAAAAATTGCTCAGCATACATTTTTTAAGGATAAGGGAGAATTTAAGCCATCAGAATTTACCAATGGAACGATAGATAGAGTTGTAACGGAAAGTATTATGACCATTAACTTTTTAAGTGATTGGAAGAAAAAACAGGAGGATATCTGTGCTTATTTGAAATTAAATGTAAAGATCAGCCACTTTGATAATTTTGAAGATATCCTCAACAGACTTACGGAAGTTGTAAATATGGAAGTATCTGACCAGTTTAAATCAAAAGATGCATTTTTATGGTTTGGTCTATTTGATAAGTTTTCTAAATTAAGATTTGAAGATGAGAAATTCATAGAGTTTATGATGGAATTAAAAAGCAATTTATATTGTGTAAAAATCGAAGGAGAGTCATATGATGATTTATGCACAAAGGGTACGAAGGACAAAGTTACAGTAATAAAAAAGCTGACGATATTGGAGGCTTTGATGAATGAATTTTTACATATTGAAAAAGAGGAAAAAGTAGAAGAATTTATAGTAGTAGATAATGTATTGAAAAAGTATATTGAAGAGTTTAAAAACACGGATATTATCAAGTCAATTAATATTAAACCAGAGTCAGATAATATCAGAATAGCTGTTCAAACCTTGATGATGGTTTGCGGAGAAGATAATATATCGAATCAGAATGTGCTGTCATTTATTTCGGAAAGGAGTGCTACAAGGGAAGAGGCAGAGGATACATTGCTGTACTTAGCGGGATTGAGCGACTGGTCCTTGGGGGTAAACAATAATTCAAGTATCTTTGGTAAGGAAAATGTACCAGTGCTGGTTAAGACAGTAGGATATATTTATAAAAATGATATTGATGAAAACGCAGCAATCAAATGGTTTGAAAAGTTTGTAGAAAATTTTGAGGTTGATGGAGGTTTTTCAAGAAAGGATGGAGAAAAATATAAGAAGATAATAGAAAGTTTAAATAGATATCTTACCTATTTTAATAAAGGAATAATTTTAACGAAGGAGAATAAATGAAAAGAAAATCAACATGTATAGTGACACTTCCAATCATATTATATCTTGCTCTTTTCAATGATCATATGAGCAGGGGACAGGATGTAATACGGCAGGAAAGTGTAAATAAAAGGGACGAAAGGGAAGGGGCGTTCATAGATCAAAGACCTGATATACAAAATGTACTTACAATAAAAGAGCAGAAGCAAAATGAAATGGAAGAAAAAATCAATAACTTGAATCAAGAAGATAAGATGCAGTGGTTTATTGATTATAAAGAACTGCAAGAAGAATATTCTTCTTGGATAGAACCATCTAAAACAATATATGATGAGTTTTCTAAAAAAGAATTACAGCTTATGTTTCAAATAGTGGAGGCGGAGGTGACGGGAGAGAGCCATTTTCAGGCAAAAATTAACGTGGCATCGGTAATTGCAAACAGATTAAAAAGTAGTGACTTTCCAGAGTCAATATCTGAAATACTTACAGAAAAATCTCAGTTCAGCAGTTATTCGGATGGAAGATATAATGAAGTAGAGGTTACGCAAACAACAATCTTGGCTTGTGAATATGCTTTTCAAATACATAATTCTGTGAACGGTGCATTATATTTTGACTCCTGTAATGGAAAGTCCTGGGCACGCTGTAATAGAACATATTTATTTACAGACTCCGTAAATCATAGTTTTTATAAATAAAAAGGAGGAGCAGTATTTTGGTAAAGGTTACAATAAATACAAATCTGGAAGGTTACATAGACCGGTTTGATGCATATAAAGCATTATGTGATGATATTGGATTAACAATGCTTATAGATGGAACAGAAGGAGAGTATTTTATAGAAGAAAATATTTTATATCATAAAAAAGGAGAATATAGCAAAAATCCCAAAACAGTCATGCTGTTCGAGAATCTGCTAACAATTAAAAGTATTTTATAAAAGAATTCACTATATTTACAATCAATTATAGATATGATATGATAATGTAAGCAGAAAATTTAAAGGAAATGAGTTGAAGAATATGCTGGTAGTATTAATTGGTGGAGTTGTTCTTATTGCAGTAATCATTGCAGTTATAGCATCGGTTGCCGGAGCTGTAGCAGGAGTAGTGGATGAAGATACAATAGAATAAAACTCACAAAGAAAAAGGGAGAATTGAGTTATGAATAATCAAACAAATGGAAAAGCCATAGCATCTTTAGTGCTGGGGATTGTTTCTTGTGTATGTGTATTTTTTGGATACGGTGCATTATTAGGAATTATATTGGGAATTGTAGGTTTGATTCTCGGAATTAATGCGAGAAAAGAAGAACCATCCGGAATGGCAACAGCAGGAATTGTATTGTGTATTATCGCAGTTGCAGTATGTGCCTTGGCATTTATTTCCTGTGTAGCATGTGTAGGCTGCTTATCAGCAGCGGCACTTTCCTACTAAGTATGCTGCCATATATTGAAATAGTAGGATATCAGGTCTCCATGTATGCAGTTTGCATCATGGGGGGCCTGGTGCTTGGAATTATCGTAGCATTACTTCGTGCCGGTATATATCAGTATAAGAAGGAAGATGTATTGTTTGCATCTTTTTATGGAATCATTGGACTGATAGTTGGCGGGAAGATGTTGTATTTAATAACGGTAATTCCTTTTTTAGTGGAGAATTTTCAACAGGTTATAAGAAGCAGAGAAATACTGCAGGCCCTTATGACAGGGGGATTTGTTTTTTACGGAGGTCTCTTCGGTGCATTGGCAGGAATATGGATTTATGTGAAGCAGTATCATCTTACAATGCTGGGACTGCTGGAGATTATCATACCTTCCGTTCCGCTAATTCATGGATTTGGCAGAATCGGATGTTTTTGTGCAGGATGTTGTTATGGAAAAGAATTTCCAGAACCCATCGGAATGGTATTTAAAAATTCCGTTGTTGCTCCCAATGATATACCTTTATTTCCGGTACAGTTGGCAGAGGCAGCCGGAAATATAATTATATTTTCAATTCTGATTCTGATATATAGAAAAAGAAAAACCAATGGACAGCTTACTGCTATTTATTTAATAGGATATAGCATTATGCGTTTCCTGCTGGAATATATGAGAGCCGATACAGAACGTGGGATATGGTTTGGTATTTCTACCTCTCAGTGGATTAGCGTGGGGATACTTGCAGCAGGGATTTTGATATGGAAGAATCGAAAAACGTCACAACATAAGTAAGTTATGTTGTGACGTTTTTTATATTATAGGAAAGACCATGTTACACTAAAGTATGAAAGTGTGTAATTTCCTATAATATAAAACGCTCCGCGATGGATGCACGCGCGCGCCAGAGGAAGAAGTCGCAGAGGCGACGGCGCGCGGCGCAGCAAAGTGCCTTTTCCCTCAAGATTGAGGGAGAAGGCACTTTGTTCATTTACAGGAAAGACACTTTAGATTGAGACTATTGTTTCAGATAAGCATTTCTTGCCGCATTCCATACCTCGTGGAAGGTAACATCATATTTTTTCGCAGCTTCTGCTACATCATCATATTCAGGTTTAAACTTATGGATGCCATAACCGGAACTGATTTTCATGGTAATGGTTCCAAAGGCAGTAGAAACTGTCTCAAAGGAAGTATCAAGAATCCGGCGGTAACAGGGATGAATCCGTATGCCGCGGGTTGAGGTATGCTCTAACATCAGACGGCTGAAGATACTTTCCTGTTCCATATTACACAGACAGGTCAGGAGTATTCCGGAACGGTTCTTTTTCATATGAACCGGAGTAGTGAACACATCAAGAGCACCTGCTTTTAAGAGAATATCCATAGCATAGGCAACGGCTTCCGGTGTCATGTCATCCAAGTTGCAGGAAAGTTCCAGAATCTGATCCAGATTATGGAGTCCTTCTGTATAAAAATCAGGATGAGTTTCTTCCTTTTTTAGCTCAGAAACAGCATGCAAAGGTTGTATATGAGGGAGCTGACGTTTAGAAGGAACAGGAAGGATATCCACATCCCCAAGGAAGATGCGAACACAATTTGCAACCGAAAAATCCTTGCTTCCCATACCATATCCGGTTTTTTCTATCGTCATAGGCGGCATCGGAAGGAATTGTGCTGCAAAGTGTTTTAAAAGAGCAGCACCTGTTGGAGTACATAATTCGCCTTCTATCGTACCGCTATAAATTGGGATTTCTTTCAGAATTTCAGCGGTAGCAGGAGCAGGAACGGGAAGAATGCCGTGAGCGCAGTGAACAGTTCCGCTTCCCACATGAACTGGTGAGGCAAGAATTTGTTCCGGCTTCAGCAGTTCAATTAAAATACAGCAGCCTACTACATCCATAATGGCATCCAGAGTACCTACTTCATGAAAGTGTATTTGCTCGATATTTTTGCGGTGGGCATAGCTTTCTGCGTCACCAATCAGGGTATAAACTGCTTTTGCATTCTCTTTTACCCAAGGTGAGAGGGAAAGAGAATCAATCTGGGCAAGCACTTCAGGATAGGTTGTCTGATAAGTTTCTGAATGTACATGTGGAGATGCTTCTTCTGTTTGGCCATGAATAGAAACATTCATTTTGGTACCATAGATACCGCATTTTTCACTGCAATTGGCAGTCAGAGAAATAGTTCCCGGAAGAAGATGATTCATAGTATCAAGGAAATCATCCCGCTGGGAAGAGTCCAAAAGTTCATAGAGAGCGCCCATAATCATATCTCCGGCAGCCCCCATGCTGCATTCCATAAAAAGTGTTTTCATTCTACATTACCTCCTATATGATTGATCATACTTGCAAGATAGCCTGCGCCAAATCCATTGTCAATATTTACAACACTAACACCGCTGGCACAGGAGTTTAACATGGAAAGAAGAGCTGACAGCCCCTGAAAGCTGGCTCCGTACCCAATACTGGTAGGAACTCCAATGACTGGACAGTCACTTAACCCTCCGATTACGCTGGCAAGAGCACCTTCCATACCGGCAACTGCAATAATAACATTGGCGCTGGAAATGCTGTCTACATGAGAAAGAAGACGGTGGATTCCCGCCACGCCTACGTCATATAGCCGTTCCACGGAATTGCCCAAAACTTCAGCAGTCAGTGCGGCTTCTTCTGCAACGGGAATATCACTGGTTCCTCCCGTTGCCACTACGATGGTTCCGGCAGCAGTAAGAGCCGGAGCATGGTTTACAATACCGATGCGGGAAACAGTATCATAAGTTAGAGAAAAACGCTGGGAAAGATAGTCAGCAGCCGAGGTCTCCAAACGTGTAATCAGTATGTTTTCCGGACAATGGGAAAGCATAGAATGAATAATACCCTCCATCTGTTCCGGAGTTTTCCCGGCTCCATAAATCACTTCCGGTATTCCCTGACGGATTTTCCGGTGATGATCTACTTTGGCATAACCTAAATCTTCAAAAGAAGTAAGTTTGATTTTGTGATAAGCGGAATGTATATCCAAAGTACCATCTTGTACCTGTTTTAAAAGTGATAAAATATCATGTGATTCCATAAACAATTATCTCCTGTTTCAATTATTATTTTCGGGGAATCAAATCCAACAGTATAGTTGAAAAATAGGGATGAAATAAATTAGAAATTTCACGATAAAGAGCAAAGACCTGTGGAAATTCTTTTTCAGAAAGCTGAATTCTTGCAGCATCGTGAAATATGCGTACCCGAAAATCAGTAAAGCCCAGTTCCGCCAGTATTTGTTCGCAGGATTCAATTCGTTTTAAGTCAGAAAGAAGAATCGTAGTGTCGGTAGAAATACGTGTAGCAAGACAGGCATAGGCGGGCTTGTTATGAGTGAAAAGCCCAAGTTCCTTTGAGTGTTCACGTACCTGAGATTTAGTCAGACCGCATAGGCGTAGGGGAGAATATACATTCAGTTCCGTTAATGCGCGCATGCCAGGCCGGTCAGCAGTATCGTCAGAAGCATTTGTTCCATCCAGCAGTATATGGTAGCCATCTTGGTGAGCAGCGGCCAGAATGCAGGAAAAAATATACTGTTTACAATAATAGCACCGGAGAGAATCATTTTTTATAACCGGGGTGTTTTGAAGAATATCCTCTTCCAGAATAGTGAGAGAAATCTCATATTGCTGGCAGAAATTTTGTGCATCTGTTAATTCAAAGGCGGGCTGAAATGCAGTATTCATATAATATGCCTTAATATCTTTTCCATAGAGAGAAGCCTGATGGAGCAGATAAGCAGAATCACAGCCGCCCGAAAACGCGATTGCCGTTTTGGGATGTTCCATAAAAAAATTCTGTAATGTCATAATTTATTCCTTCTTCCATAAACGTCAACTATATTTATTTTTGCATATAATACCTAGATAAGAATTATTATAGAATCTTATTAAGTAATAGTCAAGAAAAGGAACTTTAAAAAAATTGTATAAAATTATAAAAGAATGGGAAAAATGTAAAAATGTAAAGCATATTGTACAAGAATAAGAACATAAAAATGCAAAGCACCCTGGTGTAATGGATACTCATGCATAAAGAAGCTAAATTTTACTAAATAATTAGTGAAAGTAGTTGTAAAAATAAAGTAAATTTTCTTGGAAAATATTGACAAAAGGAAAAAAAGATGTCATAATTGCTTTCATATTTGTAGGAGTTTAATAGAAAGGATTGAAGAAAATGAATGAAAAAATCATTAAATTGACAGATGCTGACGATGTACAGGATTTTGTGCGTGCAGCTGGTAATTGTAACTTTGACATTGATATCTCCTATCAGCGCATCATAATTGATGCAAAATCTATTTTAGGAGTTATGGGGCTCGGATTGTCAAGGGAACTCACCGTAAAGTACGGTGGAAAAGACTTAGAATTTGAAAACGTATTAGGCAGATATAGTGTGGCATAAGTAACAAAAATTGCTTGTAGAGATAGACAGAAGAAGAGAGAAGATGCATAATAATTATTATGCATCTTTTTTGTATTACAGGATGCACACGCAGAAAAGAGGTTAAACATGGAGCAGATCAAGATTTCTGTAAGAAACCTGGTCGAATTTGTATTGCGCTCTGGGGATATTGATAACCGCCGGGGCAAAGCCGGGCAGAAGGAAGCAATGCAGGAAGGAAGCCGGATTCACAGAAAGATTCAGCGGAGAATGGGTGCAGATTATCTGCCGGAAGTGCCGTTGAAATTAGAAATTGAAAAAGAAAAATACCAGATTGTAGTAGAAGGAAGAGCAGATGGTATCATAATACAAGAAGAAAATGTTACAGTAGATGAAATAAAGGGTGTTTATATGGACATAAATGCAATGGAGCATCCCATAGAAGTCCATTTGGCACAAGCGAAATGTTACGCATATATTTTTGCATCGAAACAGGAGTTAAAAGAGATTAGTGTTCAAATGACCTATTGTAATCTGGATACAGAGGAAATCCGCAGATTTAAGGAAAGTTATTCTTTTGAAGAGATTCGGGAATGGTTTGAAGGAGTTATAAGTTTGTATCAGAGATGGGCAGATTTTCAGTATGAGGCTAGAATGGAGCGTAATATTTCTATTGCAGAGCTGGAGTTTCCCTATCCATATCGGGAAGGGCAGAAAGAACTTGCAGCAGGAGCGTATCGTACGATTATGCGGAAGAAAAATCTCTTTGTTCAGGCTCCTACAGGTACGGGAAAGACCATTAGTACTGTATTTCCAGCAGTGAAGGCAGTGGGGGAAGGACTGGCAGATAAGATATTCTATCTGACTGCAAAGACCATTACACGAACGGTAGCGAAAGAGGCTTTTGATTTACTGCGTGAACATGGGTATCAGGGACGGGTTATTACCATTACAGCTAAGGAAAAATTATGTCTTTGTGAAGAGATGGATTGTAACCCAGTACACTGTCCTTATGCAGAAGGACATTATGATCGGGTAAACGATGCAGTATTTTTCCTTATTAATAGGAAGAAAGACCTAACAAGAGAAGTTTTAGCAGAGCAGGCAGAACAATTTCGGGTATGTCCCTTTGAGATGTGTCTGGATGCTGCTTTGTGGGTAGATGACATTATCTGTGACTATAATTATGTATTTGATCCCAATGTATATCTCAAGCGTTTTTTTGCAGAGGGAGTGAAGGGAGAATACATTTTTCTAATAGATGAAGCCCATAATCTGGTAGACAGAGGCCGGGAAATGTATAGTGCAGTCCTTTATAAAGAAGATTTTCTCAAGATGAAGAAAATCATAAAGGAATACAGCAGAAAATGTATGAAAGCTTTTGAAAAATGCAATAGTCAGCTTCTGGAACAGAAACGGGAGTGTGAAAACTATGAAATTCTGGATAATATAGGAATATTAGTTTTATCATTAATGCAGCTAGGGGCGGCACTGGAAGAATTTTTCTTAAAAGACATTGCCTTTCCAGAAAAAAAGGAGGTACTTGATTTTTATCTTGAATTGCGGCATTTTCTAAATATGTATGAACGTGTGGATGAAAACTATGTAATTTATGCAGAGCATGAAATGGATGGGAGATTTAAGCTGAAGCTATATTGCGTGGATACAGCGGTAAATCTGCAGGAATGTCTGGATAAGGGAAGGAGCACTATATTTTTTTCCGCAACATTACTGCCGATTCAATATTATAAGAAGCTCTTAAGTACAAAGGAAGATAATTATGCAGTATATGCTCAGACTGTATTTTCACAAGAGCAGCGTCTGCTGGTAATCGGTACAGATGTCAGCAGTAAATATACCAGAAGAAATGATACAGAATTTGAGAAGATAGCACGCTATATTTATGAGGTTGCAAAGGGAAAAAAAGGAAACTATATGGCTTTCTTTCCTTCTTATAAAATGATGGAACAGGTATTGGAGAAGTTTTATGCCCTGAATCTGGGGGAAATGGAATGCGCAGTGCAGAAAACAGGAATGAGGGAGCAGGAGCGGGAAGAGTTTTTGGAAACATTTCGTATAGAACGAGAAAATACTTTAGTAGGGTTTTGTGTAATGGGCGGTATTTTTTCAGAAGGTATCGATTTAAAGCATGAAGCATTGATTGGCGCCATTATTGTAGGGACTGGGATTCCGCAGATTAGTAATGAACGGGAGATTCTGAAAAATTTCTATGACAGGCGCTGCAGGGAAGGATTTGCTTATGCCTTCCGCTATCCCGGAATGAATAAGGTGCTGCAGTCTGCCGGAAGAGTAATACGGACGATGGAGGATAAGGGGGTTATCGTATTACTGGATGAACGGTTTTTACAGCCGGGATATATACGTATGTTCCCAAGAGAATGGGAGAATTATGAAAAAGTTACAGTGGAAACGGTACAAGAAAGCGTAAAAAAATTCTGGAGTGATTAAAACACTCCAGAGTTTTTATTTGACAGGAACTACTTCCAGCCAGTATCCATCGGGATCTTGTACAAAATAGATGCCCATTTCGGGATTTTCATAACAGATGCACCCCATTGATTTATGTTTTGCATAGGCTTCGGCATAATTATCTGTCTGGAAAGCAAGGTGAAACTCACATTCTCCAAGGTCATAGGACCCTTCCTTTTCTTTTAACCAGGTTAATTCCAGTTCAAAGCTGCTTTCTTCATTAGAAAGGTAGACAATAATGAAGCTGTTGTCGGATGCTTCTTTTCTTCGGACTTCAGAAAGACCAAAAGCCTCTTGGTAAAATGCAATGGATTTTGTTAAATCCTGAACGTTGTAATTTTCATGTACCATTTTAAAAGTCATGGAAGACCTCCTTGATAATTAGTTTGTATTTACATCAGGAAGAAGCTTTAAAAACTCCTTGGTGGAAGGAGAAACCGGAAGGTTTGAATTAATAGCTGCAACCATTTGCCGCTGGGGCAGTTTTTCTTTTGTATGCAGGACATAAAGTTCCTTCATATTTTTGGAAAGGCAATAATCTGGAATAAAAGCAATACCTAGTCCTATTTTAGCAAGGTCTATTAATAAATCATTACTGCTTAGCTCTACTTCGGGAATCAATTCTAACTGGTGCTGAAGGAAAATATTATGTAGAAATTGGCTGGTGGTACTTTTCCGATCCAGCATTAAGATAGGATATTGTTTCAATTCTTCAAAGGAAATTTCCTGTTGTTTTAAATTAAAGTAAGCAGGATTAGCAATGAACACATCCGTAAAGTTGGAGACTGTTTTCTGTACATAGGAATTGTTCAGGTGGGAATTGGGGTGATTAGTGACAATTAGGTCAACTTTTCCCTGTTCCAGAAGATTTACACAGTTTATAGAAGTTGCATTGGTAACTTTAATAGGAACATTTGGAAATTTCTTATGAAACTGCTTAATAAAAGGAACCAGAAAGTAACGGCATATAGTGTCGCTGGCTCCAATATGAAGTTGTCCAAGACCAAGTGTATTAGCATCCAGTAGTTGATTTTCCCCCCGCTGAATCAGATTCATGGCGGGTTCAATATGTTTTAGTAAAACTGTTCCGGCAGGAGTCAGCTGTACTTTTTTAGTACTGCGAATGAAAAGCAACTGCTCCAGTTTACGTTCCAGTGTTTTAATAGACTGGCTTACAGCCGACTGGGATATAAAGAGCTTTTTGGAAGCTTCCGAAAAACTCAAGGAAGAAGCTACATAATAAAAAACTTTGTATAATTCATAATTAATATCCATAGATACACCTCTTTGATTTGTAAAGATCTATTTTGATTATAAGATTTAGTTATAAATATGTCAATGATGATGATAGCTTATAAATGAAAAAGCAAAATTTAACAATACTTATAAAAGAAATTAAATATATTAATTATACTAATCATATGTTCCTATGATATACTATAGCTGTAAAAAACTATTCAGTGAATTTAATTTCAGGAGGTACTTATGAGCAACGTAAGACGTGTATTTGTAGAAAAGAAGCCTGTATTTGCTATTCAGGCGAAAGAACTGCAGTCTGAAATCAAGAGCTATCTGGGCATTAAGACCGTAACGAATGTGCGTGTGTTAATTCGCTATGATATTGAGAATATTTCAGAGGAGACTTATAAGAAAGCATTAAATACTGTTTTCTGTGAGCCCCCTGTGGATGATGTATATGAAGAAACTTTTGAACTGGGAAATGCAAAGACATTTAGTGTGGAGTTTTTACCGGGACAGTTTGACCAGCGTGCAGATTCTGCAGAACAGTGTGTAAAACTGTTAAATGAGAATGAAGAGCCGATTATTCGTTCCGCTACTACCTATGTAATTGAAGGTGAAATCAATGGAGCCCAGTTAGATGCCATTAAAAATCACAGCATTAACCCGGTGGATTCCAGAGAAACAGGGCTGGAAAAACCTCAGACATTGGTAATAGAGTTTGAAGAACCGGAAGACGTTAAAATTCTTGATGATTTTAAAGATATGCCGGAAAAACAATTAAAAGAATTGTATGATTCTCTGGGGCTGGCTATGACTTTTAAAGACTTTTTGCATATCCAGAATTATTTTAGTAATGATGAAAAACGTAATCCTTCCATGACAGAAATTCGTGTATTGGATACATATTGGTCTGACCATTGCCGTCATACCACCTTCTCTACAGAGCTAAAGGATGTATTTTTTGGCGAAGGATTTTACAAAAAGCCAATGGAAGATACTTTTGCAGATTATGTGGATACCCATAAGGACTTATATAAAGGAAGAGATGATAAATTTATATGTCTGATGGATCTTGCATTGATGGCAATGAAGCGTTTGAAAAAAGAAGGAAAGCTGGATGATCAGGAAGAATCTGATGAAATCAATGCATGTTCTATCGTTGTTCCTGTGGAAGTAGACGGGAAGACAGAAGAGTGGCTGGTAAACTTTAAAAATGAAACTCATAACCATCCAACAGAGATTGAACCTTTTGGTGGTGCGGCAACCTGTCTTGGTGGAGCAATCCGTGACCCATTGTCAGGACGTACTTATGTATATCAGGCAATGCGCGTAACTGGCGCAGCAGATCCTACCGTATCCGTAAAAGATACCATGGAAGGAAAACTGCCTCAGAAGAAACTGGTTCGCGGCGCGGCTCATGGATATAGTTCTTACGGTAACCAGATTGGTCTGGCAACCGGATATGTAAAAGAAATTTATCATCCGGATTATGTAGCAAAAAGAATGGAAATCGGTGCAGTTATGGGAGCGGCACCAAGACGTGCAGTGCAGAGACTGACTTCTGATCCGGGAGATATTATTATCCTGTTAGGAGGACGTACCGGACGTGATGGATGTGGTGGCGCAACCGGTTCATCTAAGGCACATACCACAGAATCGATTGACACCTGTGGTGCAGAGGTACAAAAGGGAAATCCACCGACAGAACGTAAGATTCAGCGCTTATTCCGTCGGGAAGAAGTGTCTCATATTATTAAGAAATGTAATGACTTTGGTGCAGGTGGTGTATCTGTTGCAATTGGAGAACTGGCAGATGGACTTCGCATCGAATTAGATAAAGTTCCAAAGAAATATGCTGGTCTGGACGGAACTGAAATAGCAATTTCTGAATCACAGGAACGTATGGCAGTTGTAATTGCACCGGAAGATGCAGATACATTTTTAAATTATGCCGAAGAAGAGAATCTGGAAGCTGTAAAAGTTGCAATCGTGACAGAGGAACCAAGACTGGTACTGGAATGGCGCGGAAAAGAAATTGTAAATATTTCAAGAGCATTTTTGGATACCAACGGAGCCCATCAGGAGACAAAAGTTGCAGTTGATATCCCAGTGAAAGAAGAAAATTTCTTTGATAAAAAAGAAATCAGTGGTGTGGCAGAAGCATTAGAAGCTGGTGATGTGAAAAAAGCCTGGATGACAACTCTGGCAGACTTAAACGTTTGTTCCCAGAAGGGATTAGTGGAAATGTTTGACGGTTCCATTGGTGCAGGCAGTGTACTCATGCCTTATGGAGGACGTTACCAGTTGACAGAAACACAGAGTATGGTTGCAAAGCTTCCAGTTATGACAGGAAAATGCGATGCAGTAACGATGATGTCTTATGGATTTGATCCATATCTGTCTTCCTGGAGCCCATATCATGGAGCAGTATATGCAGTGGTGGAATCTGTAGCTAAAATTGTTGCAGCAGGTGGTGATTACAAGAAAATCCGCTTTACTTTCCAGGAATATTTCCGCAGAATGAGCGAAGACCCAAGCCGCTGGAGTCAGCCATTTGCAGCATTATTAGGAGCATACAGTGCACAGATTGGATTTGGACTTCCATCCATTGGAGGAAAAGATTCCATGTCAGGAACCTTTAATGAGATAGATGTTCCTCCTACACTGGTTTCCTTTGCAGTAGATGTAGCAAAAGAGCAGGATATTATTACACCGGAATTGAAAAAAGCTGGAAATAAAATTATGAACTTCAAGATTGCAAAAGACGAGTATGATTTACCAGATTATACACAGGTTATGAAATTGTATGATGCAATCCATGAGCTGATTGAGAAAAAAGCCATTGTATCTGCATATACTCTGGATGGAAAAGGAATCGCATCCGCAGTAAGTAAAATGGCATTTGGTAATAAATTAGGTGTTACCATTAATCCGGATACATGTAAGAATTGCATGTTCTCACCACGTTTCGGTAACATGGTGGCAGAAGTGCCGGCTGATAAAGTATCGCTGGTAGAAGAAGTCCTTGGAGCGGCCTTTGGAAATGAGACATATGGCAAGGTAATCGGTGAAGTAAATGATGTTCAGAAATTCATCTATGGTGATATGGAAATTACGATGGATGAGGCATTAAATGCATGGACAGGTACATTAGAAAAAGTATTCCCAACTTGTGCAGTAGAGGGAAAAGAAGAAGTAAAGACGGATGTATATAAAGCAGGGAGCATTTATGTATGCAAAAATAAAGTTGCAAAACCAACAGTATTTATTCCGGTATTCCCAGGAACAAACTGTGAATATGACAGTGCAAAAGCATTTGAACGCGCTGGAGCAGATACGATTGTAAAAGTATTTAAAAACTTAAATGCAGCAGATATCCGGGATTCTGTCGGGGAGTTTATAAAAGCAATTGAACAATCACAGATTATTATGTTCCCAGGTGGATTCTCAGCAGGAGATGAGCCGGAGGGAAGTGCAAAGTTCTTTGCTACTGCATTCCGTAATGAAAAGATGACAGAAGCTGTGAATAAGCTCTTACAGGAACGTGATGGTTTAATGCTGGGAATCTGTAACGGATTCCAGGCACTGATTAAGCTGGGTCTTGTTCCCTACGGAGAAATTAACCAGCAGACAGAAGATTCACCTACATTAACTTATAACACCATTGGACGTCACATTTCAAAGATGGTTTATACTAAGGTTGTAACCAATAAATCCCCATGGCTGGCACAGGCAGAATTAGGAAAAACTTATTCTAATCCGGCATCTCATGGAGAAGGACGTTTCGTTGCACCAAAAGAATGGCTGGATAAACTGTTTGAAAACGGACAAGTTGCAACACAGTATGTAAATGAAGCTGGTCAGCCTACTATGGATGAAGAATGGAATGTAAACGGTTCCTATATGGCAATCGAAGGTATTACCAGTCCTGATGGGCGTGTTCTTGGTAAAATGGCACATTCTGAACGACGTGGTGACAGCGTAGCTGTCAATATCTACGGAGAACAGGATATGAAGATATTTGAGAGTGGTGTAGCTTACTTCAAATAAGTATTTTGCATCTCAACTCCCCTGACTTCTCAATTTTGAGGGCAGGGGAGTTTTTTACATTCGTTTTTTCGAAACTTAGGTGCGTATTTCAGTAACTTAGAAAAATCGGCTTGAAGTAGAATAAATGAATCGATATAATAGGTAACAGATACAGTAATGGGGAGGTTTGTTTATTGAAAATAAATATTAATATCGATAGTCGCTTTACTGAAACGGAGATTACAATTAACTGTAATCAAATGAGCGAAGAACTGGAAAAAGTAATTATGTCACTTAGAGCTTTGGATTTTAAGCTGACTGGAATAAAAAACAATCAGACATACATTTTAGACGCTTCTAAAATTTTTTATATAGATACGACTGATAAAAAAACCTTTTTGTACACTGAAACTGACGTGTATGAAACCTCCCTTAAGTTGTACGAATTGGAGCAGCAGCTTTTCACAAAAGACTTTTTTCGTGCAGGGAAGTCCTGTATTATCAATTTTAATCATATTCAATCACTCAAATCAGATATTGATGGCAGATTACTTGTAACCATGGAGAATAATGAAAAAATGATTGTCTCAAGACAATATGCATCATTTGTAAAAAAGAAACTGGGGGTGTGATTATGAAGGAAGATAAGAGTTTAATTGTAGAGTTTGTTAAGCAAGTTTTTACTACTTTTGCAGCAGCTATTATCGCCATATCTATTGTAGGTTGGTTTATGGGTGATGCAGAGAAAGGTTCTGGAGGTTTATTTGATCTTGGAAGTAGAGGCTTGTCCTATCGCTCGATGTTACAGATTTTAATATTTTCTTTCACCATTGGGGTATTTAGAATTTTACTGTTATCCGATTTAATTATAAAAAAAATGATGTTGCTATGGAAAATGATGCTTATGTTCTTTCTGTCTTTTGTATCCGCAACATTATGCTCGATATTATTTCATTGGTTTCCGATAGAAAGCCGTCATGCGTGGATCAGTTTTATTATATCAATTTCTGTATGCTTTGTAATTGGAGTACTAGCTATGATTGTGAAAACAAAATTAGAAGATAGAAAATACCATAAGCTGTTGTCTGCATATAAGGAAAAACAAAAAATGGAAAGTGGTGATGAAAGATGAATTCTATAATACGGATGGAACAGATTAAAAAATCATTTAGCGGAAAGCAAATTTTGAATGATGTAAATTGTACTGTTGAAGAAGGTGAGATATTTGGTCTTTTAGGTCCCAGCGGTGCAGGTAAGACGACAATTATCAATATTTTGACTGGGCAATTGAGAATAGATAGTGGATACGCTGAAATTTTAGGAACCTGTTGCGAAAAGCTGACGGATGAAATACATGCAGATATTGGTATGGTACTTGATAATAATGGACTTTATGACCGCCTTAGCTGTTATGATAATTTAGCTCTATTTGCTGAAATATTTCGTATTCCGAAAACTCGAATTAAACAGGTACTTCATAGGGTGAAACTTGATGATGCAGTAAAAAAACCAGTTTCAAAGCTTTCAAAAGGTATGGTCCAACGGCTTGTATTGGCCCGTGCTATTTTGCATCATCCCAAACTATTATTTCTTGACGAGCCTACAAGCGGACTTGATCCCACTACTGTACAAGAGATACATAAGTTAATATTTGAACTTCGAGAAAATGGAACTACTGTGTTTTTGACAACTCACAACATGGAAGAAGCGACAAAATTATGTGATAAGATATCTCTTTTAAATGAGGGGAGAATTGTGGAGTATGGTAGTCCGGAATCATTGTGCCGAAAGTATAACACAGAAAAATCCATCAGAATCTCTCTTAAAAGCGGAAAAAGCGTTGAACTTCCATGTGATAGTGATTCAGCATCCTCTATTGCAGACTACTTTGCAAGTAATATGGTGGAATCGATTCATTCATCGGAACCTAACTTGGAAACTGTATTTATTAAGCTGACAGGGAGGAATTTAAAATGAATAGAATAAATGCTGTATTCAAAAAGCAGTTAAAGGATACCTTAAAAAATAAAGTAATTCTGCTGCAGTTCGTGTTATTTCCATTTATGGCATTTGTGCTCACCGAATTTGTTGCCAAAGCGGATGAAAACTTACCGAATACATACTTTGTTACACTTTTTGCTACAATGTATGCAGGAATGGTTCCAATTATCAATATGGCGAGTATCATATCGGAAGAGCGAGAAAAAAAGAGCTTACAAATGCTGATTATGTCAAATGTAAAACCCTACGAGTATTTGATTGGTGTAGGCAGTTCTGTATTGATCCTTTGCTCATTAGGAGGGGTAGCTTTTGGTTTAATCGCCGGATATGTTGGAATAGAATTGCTGCGATTTGTTTTGACAATTATATTGGGGGTAATTGCTTCGATATTCTTGGGGAGTGCAGTTGGTATCCTTTCGAAAAACCAGGGAGCAGCCGCTGCCTTAGCTATGCCATTGGCATTGATCGCCGCATTTGTTCCTATGGTAGCTTTGTTTAATGATAGATTTGCTGCAATAGCTAAATTTTTATATACACAACAGATCAGTTCTTTAATTAATGATTTATCGGTATCTAATTTTTCATTTAATCACTTTCTTATTATTGGAATCAATATGCTTGTATTTTTACTGGTTTTTACCTATGCTTATATAAAAGTAGATTTGAAAGATTAAATCAAATAGTATTAAAAAAAGAGACAGTTTCCAAAGTTGAATTTAACCTGGGAAACTGTCTCTTTCAAATTAAAGAAACCATTTTTTAATTACAGCGGCCACGCCGTTTTCATCATTGCTCAAAGTGAGTTCATCGGCTTCCGATTTTATATGATGGGGAGCATTTGCCATGGCAACACCGAGTCCGGCGGCTTTTATAATATCCAAATCGTTTTCACTGTCGCCGCAGGCAATTGTTTGTGAAATTGGAATATTCAGATGCTCACACAAGAAGGAAAGGCCTTTAGCTTTGGAAATTCCTTTTCTAGTGAATTCCAGATTACCAAAACCGCCGGATAAATAGCATACATCAAGATAAAAGTCTAAAATTTCCATGGCTTCTTCCCGGTAAAGAAGTGTGTTATCTTCCGCAACTGGAAAGTTTAGAGTTACTTTTTGAACATCCTGTTTCTCACGCCGAAGTAAATCTGTAATATTCGGTGTAAGTGTTCTGGTAGAAAGGATATATTCCTTTAACTCTTCTGGAAGAGTATGTAGTTTTTCCATAGCATTTAGACATACTTCCGGTGTATAAGCATTTCCATGAATAAATAGATCCATATGTATAGGAAGTTTCAAGAGCTCATCAATCAAATCAGCGGTTTGATCCCAGGGCATACAGTTTTCCAAAAGGCATTCTTTTTGTGGAACTTTATATACAGAGGCACCATTGGTAGTGATGGCGTACTCAATGCCCAGCTCTTCCATTGTGTCCAGCGGAAGTCCACGATAAGGTCTTCCTGTGGCAATTACAAAAGTGGTACCGGAAGCAGAGGCCGCCTTGATAGCTTCTTTATTTGTAGCTGAAATAGAACTTTGAGAATTTAAGAGCGTTCCATCAAGATCCAGAGCAGCAAGTTGATATTGTTTTTTCATAAAATACCTCCAAATGTTGCAAAAGTACTAGTGTGACAGTAGATATTATAGCATGAATAGAGGAGGGAAAGAAGGAATTGTAGAAATATATATAAAAATTAAAAAAATTCCAGAAAAAGGGTTGACTTTTATAGTGATATAATTGTATAATGGTCAAGCAGTCGACAAAACGATATGCAAAACATGGGATCTTAGCTCAGCTGGGAGAGCATCTGCCTTACAAGCAGAGGGTCACAGGTTCGAGCCCTGTAGGTCCCATATATAACAAAAATGGCGGAATAGCTCAGTTGGCGAGAGCACACGGTTCATACCCGTGGTGTCGGGGGTTCAAATCCCTCTTCCGCTACTTCAAAGTCCTTGATTTTTCAAGGACTTTTTTGTTGTAGGATTAATGATAAATTTTGGAAGATATTATATAATGACTATATCTTAAATTACAGGAGGATAAAGGAATGGGAGAGTTAAAGAAGTGTAAGTTTTGTCAATCAGATATACCAAAGAAAGCGAAGGTATGTCCCAATTGTAAGAGAGCACTAAAAAGCCATGGGTGCTTAATAACTATATTAACTGTAATTATTGTCTTTGGTGTTGGAATAGCAGTGCTTGTGGGAACATTAGGGCAAAATAAAGCAATCCAAAAGTCGGTTTCTGGTGTTTCGGACGAGAGTGAATATATTACAATGGAAGAGTATAATAGTATTGAAAATGGAATGTCCTATGATGAGGTCAAAGAGATTGTAGGGGGGACGGGCGAAGTTTCTTCCGAAGTGGAATCTAATGGGATTAAGATTGCTATAATTACTTGGTATGGAAATGGATCGGCTGGTTCAAATGCAAATGTAACATTAACAAATGATGAAGTAACAGGCAAAGCCCAAGTAGGTTTGAAATAGCAGTACTACTACTTATAGCAATACGCTCATAATTATGGGAAGTCCCATTTTTATGAGCGTTGTTAGTTTAATACACTACTCGTTGCGGTTCACCCGGTCAATCATCTGTTTTACAAATTCAATATCTTCCTTTTTGACCTTACGTGAAGCATCAAACAGAATCTTATAATCCGGATTGTCATATAAAAACTGTGTCATTTCGCGGGCAGCATCATCCAGATAAGATTCTGATTGGACAATTTCAGAATATTCTGCTTTGCCCAGTAAGTAATTCATATCTACATGAAAATAATCTGCAATTTTTTCTAAAAGTTCAAATCCAGGCTCTCGTTCTCCATTTTCATACATTCCAATACTGCTTCTGGAAATACCAAGCCGATTGGCCATTTCCAATTGTGTTAAATTCTTTTCTAAACGAAGAGTTTTAAATACAGTGGAAAAATTCCCCATAAAAGCACTCCCTTCTAATATTATAAACTCATTTTAACACATAACGTGGAAAAAATAAACAATAAATTCCACAAAAGGTGTTGACACGAAACGTGGAATGGTATATGATGTACTTGTTCCACAAAGAGTGGCGCCAAATAAAATAAGTGGAACATGTAATACAACTGTATATTTTTTTAATAAAGAACTCCACATAATGTGGAAAATCGTATGTACGAGAAATCAAGGAGGAAATGGGAAAATGTCACCACAGAGAGAATTACTGGAGTTGATCCTCAGTACATTAAGTGCAGAGTTAAATCTGCAGATTGGACTGGAGCGGGTAACGGAACAGGGAGGGCTTTTTGCAGAAGCCGCACCGGGTTATACGGAAACAATGTACTATGATAAAAAGTGTATAAAAGTCTTTCCTGTACGGTTCCTTTGTATCAATGAAAATCAGATGTATTGTCTGGAGACTCTGGCTTCCATCTGCGAATATCTGCAGGGATTAAATGAATATCCGGCAGCTGAGACCTTTCAGTGGGTAAATCTGGAGGTTGCCATGGAACCAAACAAGACGAGCGGGAAAGAAGAAGAAAAGTTTACTTATACCTGCGTTGTTAACTTTAAAATTTATTATTAGAAAGGAAGTAAAAAATATGAGCGAAGTATTAAAAAACACAATTACACCGGAAATTAACTATGAAACAGAGGCATTTATCAATATTGCGCCTTTAGAGGAAAACGTGAAATGGGCTTCTGTATCAGCCTTGGTAAAAAATATGACACAGAGCTTAAATGAAGTGCTTTATCAGGCATCCTATTATGGAGATAAGGGCTGGGGAAGTACAGATGTTACAGGAGCACAGCTGACACTTACTCTTACCGGAGACTGTAAGCCGGGGGATCCAGCATGTGATTATCTACTGTCCGATGAAGTGCTTTATGGATTTGGAACAGCAAGAAAGACCCACTTAAAACTTACAAAGGGAAACAAATCTGTAATCTGGCCAGTAACCCTTGCCAATATTACACCGGCGTATGGTGATAGTAATCAACCCAATGCTTTGACCGTAACTATTCATGGAAATGGAAGCCCAATGGTTCAGACAGAAGGTTCAGAAACAGGGATAACAGAATAAGGGAATAGATAATTCCCTTTTGAAGTAAGGAGGAGAACATATGGCATATCAAGCAAAAAGAAGAAAGTTATATGAAGAAGAATTTCAGTTGGTAGAAGAAAACGGTACGGTAGTACATACCCTTCAGGTTCAGATGGATGCAGACAGTATGTTGCGGAAATTAAGTGAAAAACACCTTGCATTACTGGAAGCAATGGTAAAAGTACGCAATATACAAACGGCATCTACAGAAGTAGAAAAATTAGAAGGAATTGAGATACTGGGAAGTGCAGTTATGGATATGGTTGAGGCAGTCTTTGGAAAAGAAGATGCTGAGATTATTGCAGAGTTTTACGATAACAGATATCTGGAAGTTTGCCAGGAGGTAGTTCCATTTATTCTTGATACAGTGGTACCAAGGGTAAAGGAGATTACTAAGGTGAACAAAAGAAAACGGCTGTCTTTCTATAACAGGAAAAAATAATGCTTATGGAGACATTAATGGACTATGATTCTGGGAAAATGTGGTATAGGGGGAAAAAGTATCGGATAAATGCAGCATATGATAATATTCTGCGGATTCAATGCCTGTATGCAGAAGAGGAACTTGATGCATGGGATAAATTAGAGCAGGCATTAAAGATGCTGGTGCAAAACTCCATTAAGGTATGGCTTTTGACAGGACAAGAGAGAGCAGAGCTGTTACAAAAGATAACCGAAAAATATATCCATATTCCCCAAAGGTCAGGAAATGGAACACAGAAAAAGATAATGGATTTCCGCCACGATGGCGCTTACATATATGCCAGCTTCAGACAGGCTTATGGAATAGATCTTATAGCCGAGAGGGGAAAACTTTCCTGGCACAGATTTATTGATCTTCTTGACGGATTGCCGGAAAAAACAAAACTGCGGGAAGTTATGCAGATTCGTGCCATGGAAGTTCCCCAGCCTAACGGATATAACCAGAAAGAAATTCAAAACATTCTGGAGCTGAAATCCTATTACGCTCTGCCGGCGGAATCTGTCGGCGGGCAAAAGGGGCTTGATATGCTGTTTTCTACTCTGGAAAGGATGGCTCGATAATATGGAAAAGAAAGAAAAAGTGAAATGTCCATATTGCGGGCATCCACTGAATGTATTTAAAGAAAAGTATGCTGTATGCAGAGGTTTGTTTTTCAAATGTAAGAACAAAGACTGCAAAAGAGAATTTGAATTGAAACTATAAAAAGAAAGACGTTGTGCCGATGTGCCTGTCTTAAACTTAAAGGCAGGTGATATAAAAAATGGCAGAAGATAAAATAAAATACAATCTTGAGGTAGATTCCAGTCAGGCAGAAAAGGATTTAAAAGATTTTCAGAAAAAAGCAGAGCAAACTATAGAACAGCTGGTAAAAACACAGGAAAAAAACAGCCAGAAGAGTGTTGGGCTGATAAAGACTGCCGAGAAGGAAATATTGAAAGAACAGTTGAGTACCCAGGAAAAGATAAGTGCTGGTGCCGCAAATGCATTGAGTAAAGTTAGTACTGCCATAAAATCAACTTCCGTGACCGCAAAAACAATAGGACAGGATATTAAAGGTTTTTTCACAGATGCCTTCACAGCAGCAAAAGAAAAGGCACAGGCAGGTATGGGAAAGATATCGGAATCATTTCAAAAAACATCTGGTGTCATGAAAAAGGAAATACCGGCAGCCATGGAAGAAGCTGGAAAAAGTCAAGAAAAGACTGGGGGCAGATTTGAGAAAATAACAAGTGTGGCCAAAAGTGTCGGAAGCGGCTTAATGGAAATTGGGAAAAAGGCACAGGAAATGGGAACCAAAGCTGTTTCCAGTGCCGTAAGCATGGAAGAGGCAATGAACAGCTTTGCCCAGAAGACGGGCAAAGGTACGGAAGAAACGGAAAAGTATCGTGGAGTGCTGGAAAAAATATATTCCAACAATTACGGGGAAAGTTTTACAGATATTGCTTCCGCTATGGCAGAAGTAACCCAAAAAATGGGAGACATGGATGATGGAGCGCTGCAGAGTGTAACAGAATCTGCATATGCTCTGAAGGATGCTTTCGGGTATGATATTTCAGAATCAGCAGAGGCGGCAAAGGCTATTATGGATGGTTTTGGAATGTCAGGCGAAGAAGCAATGAATATGATTGCGGCAGGGGCACAAAATGGTTCTTTTACGGTACAGCAGATTGGCGAAGCTGCAAAAGAAATGTCCACCAGAATTATAAGCGGATCTGAAGAAGCAAAAGGCGGTTTTGAAGAAATCGGTTTGAACGCAGAAGAGATGACAACTAAGTTTGCAGCAGGAGGCGAGAGTGCCAAAGAGGCATTTGCAGAGACCATGGAAGCCCTTGCACAGATGGAAGATCCCTTAGAGCAAAATGCAGCTGGAGCCGCTTTGTTTGGGGAAACCTGGAGCGAGATGGGACCTGAGGTTGCATCACAGCTTGCAGATGTAGCGAATGGAACTGGTGATATTGCCAATGCCATGGACGTCCTCAAAGAAGCAAATTCAGAAGACTTAGGAACTATGTTTGAAGGGCTTCAGAGAAGTGTAGAAACCATGCTGGTTCCGCTAGGAGAAGAACTAATGCCCATTTTGGGTGAAATAATACAGACAGTAGGGGCAATGGCAGAAGAGGTATTACCGCCACTGGTAGAAGCAATCGGGGGTGCAATTAGTCAGATGGCACCCATTGTCAGTGAAATTCTCCCACAGCTTTCAGAGCTGATAGTGTCCCTGATGCCTACCATTATGGAAATTATAAATGGAGTTCTTCCAATTTTGATAGAACTGTTTCAAAATTTGATTCCACCTATCGCAGAAATCATCACCGCAGTTCTTCCGGTATTATTGGAATTGATTAATGCACTGCTCCCTATTTTTCAGATATTAATTGATTTGTTAATGCCTGTGATTGATTTGTTTATGCAGTTGCTGGCTCCAATTCTAGATTTAATCAGTTCTGCATTGGTTCCGCTGGTAAATGCATTAATGCCCATTATACAAGTAATTACAGAAAGTCTGCTTCCTGTTTTAAAGACACTGATAAGTGGATTTTCAGAAGCATTTTCAGGGATTGTAAGCTGTGTGGGAGAAAATATTGGAAGAGTTACTACAATCATCAATAATATTGTTGACTTTATAAAAAATGTTTTTGCCGGAAACTGGAAAGCTGCATGGGAGAATATCAAGACAATATTTAGCAATGTAATAGACGGATTGGCCTCCATATTTAAAATGCCTATAAATGCCATGATTGATTTGATTAATGGATTTATACGGGGAATTGGAAAAATCAAAATTCCAGATTGGGTTCCGGCTATTGGAGGAAAAGGATTCCACATTCCGGAAATTCCAAGACTGCGTATCGGTATGGAATATGTTCCTACAGACGATTACCTTGCGTTTCTCCATAAGGGAGAAGCCGTTCTGACTGCACAGGAAAATGCAATTTATCAATCAGTAGGTGGATTTGAGGGAATGATGAGAGCCCTGGGAGCTCCGGCAGAAAGCGGAGAGGTATATGTAACAGTACAGAATAATCCCAAACCTCAGACCTTTGATTATGCCCAGATGGGGGCAGCAACGGCAGAAGCTCTTGGAAAAGCAGGGTTAAAAGTAGTAATGGAGAGAAGAGAACTGGGTCGGGTAGTAAGGGAGGTGCAAAGATAATGGAAATTTACTATTTAAATAATATAGGCCAGTCTATCAATTTTATGGATGGAACTTACATGATTTCGGAATCAGACTTATTTAATTATGAATGGTCGTATGAAAGTGAAAGTAGTGTGAATTCTAAAATATCCAGATTTTATCGGGAATTTATAGAAAAAAGTATAAAAATATCTGTATCAGCAGTAACACCGGAGTTATATGAAAAAGCATTGTCCAATCTTCTTGAAGTAACGGAGCGGGATATAATGAATTTAACCCCAGGAAAATTGTATGTGGGAGAAGAATATCTTCCATGTTATTTCTGCAAAAGTGAAAAATCCAACTGGATGCCTGAAGTAGAATTCCTAGTAAATACCTTTAGCCTGATCTCAGAAAAGGGCTTCTGGATATCCGAGAAATTTTATGAATTTAAGTCTGGCGAAATAATTACTACAAATAATAAAAAGCATCCGTACAGATATCCCTATAGATATGCCAATGGACTTACGGATGCCTCAATTATAAATGAGCATTTTGCAGATGCAAATTTCCAAATGATTTTCTATGGTCCCTGTTTGAATCCTCATGTAATAATTGGGGGACATCGTTATCAAATAAATATTTTATTAGAAACAGGGGAATTACTTACCATTGATAGTAAGGAAAGAACCGTAAAAAAAACCATGAATGATGGAACTGTAGTAAACGCATTTCATAACCGAAATAAACAGGACTCTGTTTTTCGGAGCATTTCACCCGGAAGGAACCAGGTTAGTTGGGCAGGAACCTTTGATTTTGATATTGCTTTGTATGCAGAGAGGAGTGAACCGAAATGCCGCTAATGCAGAACGAAGAATATAGTAATGCCAGCATAATTGCAGAGAAAGGATTTAACCTGGATTTTATTATGGCAGATTCTTCCGGAAAAGAGATTGGTTTTATAGATAATACTAAAATTGATGTAGATATTGGTGACACCAATGACTTTGAGCTGACGGTCAGTATGCAGTCATGGAAGGAAGAAAATTATCAATATGGAAATTTAATCTATATACCTAACACGGAATACGGTGGAATTATTGAGGATATGGAGGTTCAAACAGTCAGCAGCAGTGTAATACTCCGTGGGCTGACATGGAGAGGGCTGCTTACGCAAAAAATTGTAGAACCAATGGAAGATAGCAATAAACTGATTTTAAACGGAGAGTTGAATGTGGTTATTTCGGAATTGATTGGAAAACACTTTGGAAAATTTTTTGACGTAAGGGAGATAGAGACGGAGATTGTACTAAAAAATTGGATAGTAGAACCTTATGTTACGCTATATGATGCCATAATGAAAATTTTAGATACTTATAATCATCGTTTACGGATTCAGTATATACAAGGAGAAGAACCAGAGGTCGGAAAAGTATATCTACAGGCTGTTCCAATAAAAGACTATTCCTCGGAGCTGGAGTACAGTCAGGATGTAAATATTGATTTTAATATTCGGGAATGCAGGAGTGGGATAAATCATCTGATTTGTACAGCCAACATAGGAGAGATAGAACCGAAGATTCTTCATTTATATGTTCAGGCGGATGGCAGTATTGGAGAGAGTCAGTATTATACCGGGCTGTCAGAACGCAGTGCTTATTATGATGAGGGTGATACAGAAGATATAAAGGAATTAGAAGAGAATGGAAAGAAACAACTTAAGGAATTGCAGAATTATAAAAAGTGTAGTATGGATGTAGGAAGTGTTGATTTGGAAATTGGGGACATTGTAGGGGGACGTGAATACGTGACTGGTACGGAACTAAAAAGCCCTGTTGTAAATAAAATTTTCAGAAAATCAGATGGGTTAATATCCATTGAATACAAATTGAAAGGAGAGGATTAAATGGCAGGATTAAAGGCAATTACAGTAAACACTCCAGTAGAACAAGAGGCTCATATACTGGCACAAGATGATGCGGCTATTTATCAAGGCATATTTGGCAGTGATGGTGTACTTAATATAGGAAGTAAATTTAAAACAACAGTTATAAATAACAATGTGGTGAGGGTTGCAGATGGGATACTGTGTGTGGGAGGACATATAGCAAGAACGCTGTACGCAGATTATCAGGATATGACGATAGAAAATGGAGCTTCTGGGAAGTACCGGAATGATATTATTTATGCAAAATTTGCAACCAGCGGGGACCATGATACCATGACACTGGAAGTAAAAAAAGGGAATAGTACCAATGGAACCCCCCAAGATCCAGTGATGGTGAAAGAGGATTTGTACCAGGGAGGAATACTTCGTGAATATCCATTGTGGAGGGTGAAGTTATCTGGTCTAAGTATCACAGCAGTGGAGCCAATGTATGTAGTAATACCTACCGTACCAGAGTTAGAAAAAAAAGTTGCCCAGCTAAGCACAGATTTGTCAGGTGCAGTATCTGTCAAAAATTTCAATATAACATCTAACTCTATTGCTTCCGGGGGTTATGGAACATTAAGCACAAATGTTTCGCAAAATGGATATCAACCATTAGGTATTATTCAAATATATTCAACTAATGAGAGTAGTACATTACTGCAAAGATATTTGATTTCAGACAATATAGCCTATGTGCGTATCCACAATAGATCAAATGCTGCAATAGAGGTAACATTTAATATTTGTATTTTATATAGGAAGATTTTGTAGTATTTATTATCAATTCTGCAGTTTCTATGTAAGAGGGAGACTTAATTCCCTCCAGGCCCATCCTTACGAGGTCTTGTGGATTCAGGTAATGGCTCCACAGACTCACCGCTCTGTGGCAGATCAACATCTGGTATATTGCCGTCATCGTAGGTATTTGCCGGTGACTGGGTATTTGGAACAGTATTAATTTTATTTTTCATTGTGCACCTTCCTTTCAGAGATAGAGTATGCAGATGGAAGGAAGTTATACAGGAAGTAATTGACAAAAAATGAAAGATAATAGCATTAGTGTTGTGGTTTAAAGAAAAGTGCTTGTACCATCCATCAAAATTTATGCTATAATCAATATTAGTGTATAAGCTATAAATTGATTTAGAAAGGAATTTTATGGAAGAAGAAAAAAGATATGCATTATTGATTGATGCAGACAATGTATCATCAAAATACATTGATATTGTAACGAAAGAAGCTCAATCCTTCGGAAATGTAACTATCCGAAGAATATATGGTGACTGGACATCTAATTTGAAGAACTCATGGAAGGAATGTCTTTTGTCCAATGCTCTTTCCCCAATACAGCAATACAGCTATACGACCGGAAAAAATTCATCTGACGCGGCCTTGATTATTGATGCTATGGATATTTTGTATACTGATAATGTAGATGGTTTTATACTGGTTTCCTCTGACAGTGACTTCACGAGGCTGGCTATGCGTCTTCGGGAATCAGGAAAGCATGTAATTGGTATGGGAGAAAGCAAGACTCCGACTCCTTTTGTACGGGCATGTGAAAAGTTCAAAACACTGGATGTATTATATAAAAATGCAGTAGAGCAGAAAGAGAAACCTTTGCCTAAAGTGTATTCCAAAAAGAAGATAAAAGTGGTAACCAATGAACAGGAGAATATCCCGGAAGCAGATCAGGCACAGCCCATTACTAATCTGAAGGCAATAAAGTCCACTATAGTGTCACTACTGGACGAAAATTCAGACGAGGATGGCTGGATGTATCTTTCCGAATTAGGGAATATGGTACAGAAAAATTATTCTGATTTTGACTGTAGGAACTATGGGTATTCCAAATTCGGAAAAATGATAGAATCTTTTCCAGAAATTCAAACAAGGAAAGATGATTCCAGTAATGGAATTACAAAGATTGTATTGGTGAAAAAAAGAGAAGAGTAAAAAAAGAAACACAGCAGGCATTCGAGTATTCGAACCTGCTGTGTAAACGTATAAAGGTCATAATAAAAGAGATATTGTTAATTATCTGTACGTTGTCTGCGTATCAGGCGCCAGATGGTATCGTGCATCCAGCCAACAGTATCATTCAATTTTTGATTTTCTTCTAGCAAAAGTGTATTTTCTGACTGTAATTTTTTTAACAGTTCTACATTGTCTTTTTTAATTGTACTACCAAATGTCATCGTTATCATCACCCCGAAGCCTATTATAGCAGAAAAACAATAAAAAATACCGCTAAGAAGTCGCTAAGATTTAGCAAAATAATAGGAAAAATAGGGCAATAAACTACTTGTGCTAAAAAATAAAAAAAGGTATACTAAATATAGTGGTTACAAAAAGAAAAAATAAAAAATATGAGGGAAATAAAATGAAAAAATATGATTATTTAGTTGTTGGAGCAGGATTATTTGGTGCTGTTTTTGCGCAGGAAGCTAAAAAAGCAGGAAAAAAATGTCTTGTTGTGGATAAGCGCAGCCACATTGCAGGAAATATTTATACCAAAGAAGTCGAAGGGATACAGGTGCATGAATATGGTGCACATATCTTTCATACTTCCAATAAAGAGGTATGGGATTATGTAAATCAATTTGCAGAATTCAATCGTTATACCAATTCACCGGTGGCAAATTATAAAGGTGAGATTTACAATATGCCATTTAATATGAATACATTTAATAAATTGTGGGGAGTGGTAACGCCCCAGGAAGCACAGGCCAAAATTGAATCCCAGAAAAAAGAATATTCTGTAGAAAATCCAAAGAATCTGGAAGAACAGGCAATCAGCCTGGTGGGACCGGATGTATATACCAAGCTGGTAAAAGGATATACAGAGAAGCAGTGGGGGAAAAGGGCAACAGAACTGCCGGCGTTTATTATCAAACGACTTCCCGTGCGGTTTACCTATGATAATAATTACTTTAATGATAACTATCAGGGAATTCCAATGGGCGGTTACACTAAGATGATAGAAAAGATGCTGGAAGGAACAGAGGTGCTTTTGGATGAGAATTTCCTTGCCCGAAAAGAAAAATATAAGGATATTGCAGAAAAAACAGTTTACACCGGAATGATAGATGAATATTTTGATTACTGCTATGGTGAACTGGAGTATCGTTCTCTGAGGTTTGAAACAGAAGTCTTGGAAGAAGAAAACCATCAGGGAAATGCGGTGGTAAATTACACAGAATATGAAATTCCATATACAAGAATTATTGAACACAAACATTTTGAATATGGAACTCAGCCTAAAACGGTTATTACCAGAGAATATCCAAAGACATGGAAAAAAGGGGACGAACCTTATTATCCGATGAATGATGACAAAAATGCAGAATTGTATGAAAAATATAGTCAGCTTGCACAGAAGGAAGGCAATGTGATTTTTGGCGGAAGACTGGGACAGTATAAATATTATGATATGGATGATACCATAGAAGCAGCACTGGAATGTGTGAGGGAAACTCTGTAGAACGGCTGTAGATAATGGTTGACGAATGTTGGAAAACTGTTTATAATTGCAAGAGGTAAAAGATAGAAAACCAAAGACATTTGGAGGATTACTAAATGAAGAAGTTAGAAGAATATGTAAGAAGTATTCCGGATTTTCCAGAACCGGGGATTGTTTTCCGTGATGTAACCAGCATTTTGCAGGATCCGGACGGATTACATCTGGCTATTAACGGATTACTCAATTCATTGAAAGATGTAGATTACGATGTGGTAATAGGACCGGAATCCAGAGGATTTATTTTTGGAGTACCGGTAGCTTATGAAGCCCATAAGAGTTTTGTACCGGTAAGAAAAAAGGGAAAACTCCCCTGTGAAACCATTTCAGCAGAATATGAATTGGAATATGGCAGTGCAGTAATAGAAATGCATAAAGATGCTATTAAGCCGGGACAGAAAATTGTTATTATTGATGATTTGATTGCAACAGGTGGAACCATCGAGGCTATTATTGGTCTTGTTGAACAGCTGGGCGGAGAAGTTGTCAAAATATGTTTTGTTATGGAACTTGCAGGACTGAATGGAAGAGAAAAGTTAAAAGGTTATAATGTAGAGAGTATTATTTCATACGAAGGAAAATAATAACGCTATAGAAGGGACTATGATGTAATAGTTCCTTTTTTGTAATAAATAATGCAGTGGAAAAGGAGTAGCAATATGCGAGTAGGAATGGGATATGATGTGCATAGATTGGTAGAAGGAAGAGACTTGATATTAGGTGGAGTTAAAGTTCCCCACACATTGGGGTTGCTGGGGCATTCGGATGCAGATGTGCTGGTGCATGTTATTATGGATGCATTACTGGGTGCAGCAGCCCTGGGAGATATCGGAAAGCATTTTCCGGATACCGATGAAAAGTATAAAGGCATTTCCAGTATGAAGCTTTTGGAGCATGTGGGAAAACTGGTGCAGGAGAAGGGATATATTGTGGGAAATATCGATGCAACCATTATGGCACAGAAACCAAAGCTCCGTCCTTATATAGAAGAAATGGAAAAAAATGTAGCAGAAGTCTTACTGCTTTCAGAGAATCAGATTAATATCAAAGCAACCACAGAAGAGGGGCTTGGATTTACCGGAAAAGAAGAAGGGATTTCGGCCCAGGCAATCTGTACACTGATGGGATTATATGAAGGAAGTGTGAGTGTTGGAGGAACCGAGCGAAACTGTGAAGGCTGCGGTGGATGCAAGAGGGGATAGAAATGGAACAGATTCGTTATTTGAATGCAGAGGAAAGGCAGAATACCAGAAATATGTACGAAACGATATTTCCGGAAGATTCCAAAGCATTTATAGATTATTACTATCGGTGGAAAACCAGAGAAAATGAAATCGTTGTAATGGAGGACGAAAAGGGATTCCAGGTTATGATTCATTTGAATCCATATTACCTTCAGATAAATACAGAGACTGCAGCAGTATCCTATATTGTTGCAGTAGCTACGAGAACGGATTGCCGCAGGAGAGGAAAGATGCAGCAGGTAATGGAATGGGCGCTGAAAGATATGCAGAAACAGCATCAGCCTTTTACCTTTTTGCTGCCGGCAGATCCAGCCTATTATTCCGGGCAGGGGTTTGTATTTTTCCCAAAACAGACAAAAGAGGTAACAGAAGAATCAAATGTATGCCAGTGGAATGTCCGGCCCATGAAAAAATCAGAATTACAGGAGATAGCAGAAGCAGCCAACGATATACTGGCAGAGCAGTATGCAATTTATGTAAAAAGAGATGTATTTTATTATGAACGTCTTCAGGCAGAGACAGCAGTTGAACATGGCGGGGTACTAATAATAGAAGCAGAAGCACAGATAGTAGGAACTCTTGTCTATGGAAAAGATGAAAAAGTAGAAATAAAAGAACTGTTGTTGAAAAAACAACAGGAAGGTTATAGAAAAGAAATCTGCAATCTGGTATTTGGTGAAAAGAACTGGAATGAAGATGATATGAGGATGATGGTTCGTATTACAGACCTGAGATCTTTCGATGGAATGCTTCGGGGAGAACACAAGGTATGGAAGGTACGGGTAGAAGATCCAGTGATAGAAGCTAATAATGGAAGCTTTCAAATAGAGTGGACACCACAGGGGGGAAGTGTAGTTCCATTGGATAAAACAGCAGAACAGTGCATGAGTATTCAGGAACTGACGGCTAAAATAATGGCGGATATGTCGGTTTTTATCCGGGAATGGGTATAAAGCTATTGACAAATGTGAAATTTGTGCATAAACTAACATAAGATAAGAAAAGGCGAAGAACGGAAGAAGTAGATGATTGGAATTTCACAGAGAGAAGCTGCCAATGGCTGAAAGCAGCTTTGAAAAAGAAGATGATTGAAGTGCCTCCGTGAGCTGACCAGAAGAAATAGTAGTATTTTGGTACGTTTTGCACACGTTATGTGTTTTGAGTGAAATACTTATGAAAGTATTTACTTAGAGTGGAACCGCGGATAACTTCGTCTCTAGATTAAGAGACGGAGCTTTTTTATTTTCCACGGGTTAAGGAGGAAAAAAGATGGGATTTATCAAACATATAAAGGAAGAATTTGAAGTAATAAAAGAACGGGATCCGTCCATAAAAACTCCTCTGGAAGTATTGTTATATCCAAGTTTTCGTGTTATGTTAAGTTACAGGAAAGCGCATAAGTTATATTTAAAGGGACATTATTTCCGAGCCAGAAGGATTTCCCAAAAAGCAGCCAGAAAGACTGGAATAGAGATTCATCCTGGAGCAATCATTGGAAAAGGATTTTTTATTGATCATGGTTGTGGAGTAATTATCGGAGAAACGACCATAATAGGAGATAATGTAACGCTCTATCAAGGTGTTACACTGGGGGGAACAGGAAAGGAATCCGGAAAACGGCATCCTACCCTCTGTGACAATGTGATGGTTAGTGCAGGAGCCAAAATAATCGGTTCCTTTACCATTGGAGAAAACAGCAAAATCGGAGCTGGAAGTGTAGTATTAGATGAAGTACCACCTAATTGTACCGTGGTAGGTGTGCCGGGACGCATTGTAAAACGGGATAATCTCAAAGTACCCAGAAGTGATATGGATCAGGTACATTTGCCGGATCCCGTTATGGAAGACATTACCTTATTGCAGCATGAAAATTCTGCATTATGCAATAAACTAATAGATTTAGAAAAAGAAATAAAAGAACTGCGCTGTAAAAACTGCAAGGAAGAACAATAGAAAAATAAAAGAAATGGAGTGATACCTATGGAGAACAAATTTAAGCTTTATAATACCTTAAGCAGAACGATAGAACCTTTTATTCCCAATGAAGAAGGAAAAGTTGGGATGTATACCTGTGGTCCAACAGTGTATCATTTTGCACACATCGGTAATTTACGGAGCTATATTATGGAAGATATACTGGAGAAATCCCTCAGTTATATTGGCTATGATGTAAAACGTGTCATGAATATCACTGATGTTGGGCATCTTTCCAGTGACGCGGACACTGGAGAAGATAAGATGCTGAAAGGTGCAAAAAGAGAGAACAAGACAGTATTGGAGATAGCAGAGTTTTATACGGATAATTTTTTTAAAGACTGTGAAAAACTTAACATAAAGAAGCCGGAAGTGATAGAGCAGGCAACCAACTGTATTGATGAATGTATTCATATGATAGAGGTTTTGCAGGAAAAAGGTTATGCCTATGAGGCAGGAGGTAATGTGTATTTTGATACCTCTAAACTTGATAATTATTATCTGTTTTCATCCCAGAACGAAAACGAACTTCTGGTAGGTGCCCGGGAGGATGTGGAAGAGGATTCTAATAAGAAGAATAAGAATGATTTTGTGCTGTGGTTTACAAAGTCCAAATTTGAAGATCAGGCATTGAAATGGGAGAGTCCATGGGGCATTGGATATCCGGGATGGCATATTGAATGTTCCTGTATAAGTATGAAGCATTTAGGCGAGTACATGGATATTCACTGTGGAGGTGTTGATAATATTTTTCCACATCATACCAATGAGATTGCTCAGTCAGAAAGTTTTACTGGGCATAAGTGGTGTAATCACTGGTTCCATGTACAGTATTTAAATGACAGGTCAGGTAAAATGAGCAAGTCAAAGGGGGACTTCCTTACACTGTCCTTATTGGAGGAAAAGGGGTATGATCCCGTTGTATACCGCATGTTTTGTTTGCAGTCACACTACAGAAAACCCCTGGAATTTTCCTTTGAAGCGTTAGATAATGTAAATGCGGCATATGTGAAACTGATAAAACGGATTATGGAATTAAAAGAAGATGGAAATATAGAACAAGATAAATTCCAAGAGTATAAGGAGCGGTTTGAAAAAGAACTCTGCAGCGACTTAAACACTTCCATGGCAATTACTGTTGTGTACGATTTGCTAAAGGCTGTTATGAATGACAGAACAAAGCGTGCATTGCTGGAAGAATTTGACAAGGTATTATCACTGAATCTGCTTACAGCGGTAATTCAGGAGGACAAAGGCGGAATAGATGAAGAACTGGAAGCTTATGTTCTCAAAATGATAGAAGAAAGAAAAGCGGCTAAAAAAGAGAAAAATTTTGCTCGTGCAGATGAAATACGTGATATACTGTTGGGCAAAGGAATTATTTTAGAAGACACTAGAGAAGGGGTAAAATGGAAAAAGGCTTAAATGAATATATATTAAGACAATTTGGAATGACCCATGTGGATATCCGAAGTTATTCTCCATTGGCACTGGCTTATATTGGGGATGGAATCTATGATTTGATAATTCGTTCTATGATTGTAGGGAAGGGAAACACTTGTGCAAACCAGCTTCATCGTCAGACGAGCCAGCTGGTAAAGGCACAGACACAGTCTGAAATGATAGAAATACTGCTGCCCCAATTAACAGCGGAAGAAACAGCGGTATACAAAAGAGGAAGAAATGCAAAGTCTCCTACAATGGCAAAGAATGCCACCATGACAGACTATAGACGCGCCACGGGATTTGAAGCATTGATGGGGTACCTGTATCTAGAGAATCAGATGGAGCGCATGATGGAACTAGTAAAAATTGCATTAGCAGGAGTTGGAAAGGAAGCACAGTGAGATACGAAGAACTAACCATTGAAGGAAGACATGCAGTGTTAGAGGCATTTCGTTCCGGGAAAACAATAGACAAGCTTTTTATACTGGATGGGTGTCAGGATGGTCCTATTAAGTCAATTACCAGAGAAGCAAGAAAGCATGATACCATTATTAACTATGTGGCAAAAGAACGTCTGGATCAGATTTCAGAAACAAAAAAACATCAGGGAGTGATTGCCTTTGCAGCAGCATATGAATATGCAGAGGTAGAGGATATCTTAAAGCTGGCAGAGGAGAAGGGAGAACCGCCCTTTGTTATATTGCTGGATAATATAGAGGATCCTCATAATCTGGGGGCAATTATCCGTACAGCCAATCTGGCAGGAGCTCATGGTGTTATCATTCCAAAGAGAAGGGCAGTTGGGTTGACAGCAACCGTTGCAAGAACATCAGCAGGTGCCATCAACTACACACCAGTGGCAAAGGTAACCAACCTCACCAATACCATTAAGGAATTGAAGGATAAAGGAATGTGGTTCGTATGTGCCGATATGGGTGGAACCAGTATGTACCAGTTAGATTTAAAAGGCTCCATAGGCCTTGTAATTGGAAGTGAAGGAGAGGGAGTAAGTAAACTGGTAAAAGAAAACTGTGATTTTATTGTCTCCATTCCGATGAAAGGGGATATTGATTCCCTGAATGCTTCCGTGGCAACAGGAGTGTTAGCCTATGAGATTGTAAGGCAGAGAATGCAGTAAAACGGTAAGAGGATTGATATAATTTTTTATGGCACTATTAATTAGTGACAAACTACTTTTTACTCTCGTTGCATATTGAGAATAATATCTACTATAATTAAATTATCAATAATGGGGGCATGGAGAGTAAATATGGAAGAAGTAAAGTCTTTTGGAAGAGTTTTAAAGGGAAAAGGCAAATGCAAAATTTCACAGATTACGAAAAGCAGACAGATGAAGAACTTATAGGAGTGTTGAGAAAAGGGCAAACGGACATTACAGATTATATAATGGATAAATACAAATATCTGGTACGAAAACGGGCGAATGCCATGTTTTTAATTGGAGGAGATACGGATGACCTGATACAGGAAGGCATGATTGGTCTTTTTAAGGCAATCCGGGATTATAGGAAAGAAAAAGACGCATCTTTCTACCATTTTGCAGATATTTGTATTACCAGACAGATATACAGCGCAGTGGAGGCATCACAGAGAAAAAAGCACCAGCCCTTAAATGGATATATTTCTTTGAACAGTGAAGCAGGAACAGAAGGAAGCGATTCCTTTCTTGATTTACTGGAATCATTTGAAGATGGAAATCCGGAACAACTTTTAATTGATAAGGAAAACGTAGCGGCAATACGTAAAAAAGCAAAAGAAATGCTGAGCAATATGGAATGGAGTGTATTAGAGTACCACTTACAGGGACTGAACTACCGACAGATTGCAGAATGCATGGGAAAAGAACCGAAGTCAATTGATAACGCACTCCAAAGAATACGTGGAAAGTTGTGGAATATTATAGGGTGAGGTCTGATATATTATGGGAAGCAAAAAAAGTTTAAAAGAACAGGCGCAGGACTATGTAGAAAATGGTATGGGGGCATACAGGCAGGAACGTCTGGAAGAGGCAGCAGAGTGTATACAAGAGGCAATCCATCTGTTCCAGCAATGTGGAGAGGAATATTTTTATGCAATAAATACGAATCTGCTGGGGGTTATTTATGCTGGTATTGGGAATGAAGCAATGGCGATGGAATGTTATTTAAAGGGGCTGGAATATGCAGAGAAAAATGAACTGACTATGCTGTTCCCTCTTTTTTACAATAATATAGGTTCCCGATACCAGGAACTGTCCCAGCCGGAAAAAGCAGCACGCTATTTTCAAAAAGCATTGGATGAACTGCGTAAAAAAGAATGCAGGCGGGAGGAACGTTATCCGGTATGGATGGTGACAACTCTTGTTAATCTGGGTGAGGTATACTGTGCCCAGGGTGAAGTGAAACAGGCAGAAAAACTGCTGCGGCTCTTAATGAAATATATGAAAGAACATCAGATATGGGACTATTATCAATCCTATCTGGTGTTGTACTGCAGCGTGTGCTGGAAATTGGGAAAAAAAGAAGAGGTATATCAAAATCTGGATAATCTTCTGGAGGAAATGAAAAGACCGGGAATCATGAAGGAGTATGTTCGGAATGTGAAAGAAGTAGCGCAGCTGCTGAAAGAATGTGAAGAATACCAGAAATGGGAGCAGATTTTACATATTGTAGAAGAAAAGGTCAGAACCCAGGGCGCCACGTACTACCAGATTCTGATAACAGAAATGTGGCTGGATTACTATCAGACGGTTGGAAAGATGGAGAAATACAACGAATGCTGCGTTAGCTATACAGAGTTATGCAAATATCAGAAAACCATGGATAACAGGGAAAAAGCAGTTGCGCTGGATATGAAGATTGCGTTACATAAAAAAGAAAAGCAATGGCTGGAAGCAGAGGAAAAGGCAGGTATAGATGCTCTTACCAGACTACAGAACCGATATGGATTAGAGCGGGACTGCAAGGAATTCATTCACAGGTTTCAGGGGAAAGAAGAAATGCCCGTGGTTGGAATTTTAGATGTGGACTGTTTTAAAATGGTGAATGATACCTACGGACATGTAGATGGAGATGGGTACTTAAAGGCAGTGGCTAAAATTCTGAAAAGTTGTGTGGATGGCTATGGGAAAGCCTATCGTTTTGGTGGAGATGAGTTTGTAGTACTGATTACAGAGGGAAGCAGGAAAGCGGCAGAGCGTGTAGCCGGAAAAATATGTGAAGAGTTAGAGGAACTGCGTCTGCCAAATGAAAAGTCCCAAATAAGCCCTACTTTAACCTTATCACAGGGATATGCATGTTTTCAGGTAAAAGAGGGGGACACCATAGGAGGAATACTGAAACGGGCAGATAAGGCATTATACAAGGTGAAAAAATCAGGAAAGAATCATTATGCAGTGGTGTGTGAATAAAAATGATAAAATATCTTGACAAGGTATACAATATATAGTATATTAGTCAAGTCGATTGCGAAAGCAATTTAGGAGTGCTGCTGTGGCTCAGTCGGTAGAGCGTCGCATTGGTAGTGCGGAGGTCACGGG